>CAZPTC010000065.1:3304-10687 GCA_964589455.1 uncultured Desulfovibrionaceae bacterium
TTCCAGCATTTTGCGGGTGGTAGAAAAATACCGCGCATACCCAATAAAATAGGTGCCATGCTCGTTAGTGCCAAGGTTGGCAAAGGGCATATTGGCGCGCACAATTTTCAGTTCTTCCCCATCTGGGGTTTTTATGTTGGTCACCGCATTGTGGGCATTTTTGGGCTTTTCTTCGTCAGAAAGTTCGCGGTCGTTAAATTTGCGGCGGCCAATGGTGTTTTCTTGTTCTGGCAGGGGCAGGGCATTCCATTTGGGCATATCATGCAGATATTTTTGCACAAAGGCATAGCTGCCGCCTTCAAACTGCGCGTCTTCTTCGCCAATGCAGGCAAATGCCGTGCGGTCTTCATCTTCCGGATTTTCTGTGCCATCCACAAAACCTACAATGGCTCTGCCATCGTAAAAGCGGAAACCGTGTACTTCATCAATAGGGGTAACGGCATTTTCCAAGGCATCGCGCAGAAGGGCGGCCATTTCGTAGCATACATCCATGTGAGCCGCTCGGATATGCAAAAATATATCGCCTGGTGTAGAAGGCGCGGTAAAGCGGCTGCCTTTTATTTCTTTAAAAGTTTGCAATTCCTTGGGACGGGGCAAACCGGGGAATAAGCGACCCCAGGCATCTGCACCAAAGCCAATAACAGTGCTTGCCTGGGCTTTGGGAAAACGGTTGCGCATACTGCGCTGTATAGTGGCAAATATGCCGCACAGGTCTTTTACTTTGTTAATGGCTTCTTCACCCGGGTTTAATCCAAAAACCATAAAAATAGCGTAATTGCCTGGTGTGGCTGTAACATCTTGTGCTTTCATGGAGGCATCCTTATTTTGGGGCAAATAACTTTTCCGCGAGTTTTTTTCACTGGATTAAGAAATTTCGTTAATGGGTTGAAGATAGCAGAGAGGCGCAAAAACAGCAAGAAGCGGGAAACTTGTGGCAAAATAGCGGGCTTGCAGCCCTATGGATTACACTTGCGTGGTGCATACCTTGGGAGTATCTTTACAGCAGGAGGCGGGTATGGTGTTTTTTTTTCTTTCCTGTGTGGTCCTAGTAGGACTTATTTTTTTGGTGTTTAAGCTTTTTGCTTTTTTGCACATCCCTACGCCAGCTCTTTTGGCATCTCTTTTTGTGTGCGGCTTTATGAATATACAGGGCTGGCTGCCAGTATTGCCGGAAAAAGAAATAACCATAGCAGGGCAAGTGCTGCTTGGGGTTTTTGTTGCCGCGTATTTTGAGTGGAAGGAAGGGGAAAGCTTTGTGAAGTATATTTTCCCTGTGCTTTTTACGCTGGTGGGCATATTTTCCCTCTCCATGTTCAGCGGTTTTGCGCTTACCTGGCTGACAGGGCTGGATTTACCTACATCCCTCATTGCATCTTCCGCAGGCGGCCTTACAGAAATGATAGCCCTTGGGCTTTCGCTCCATGCCAATGTGCTGGTGATAAGTGTTATCCAGCTTGCCCGTATGGTGGCTCTTTTGGTTGTAATACCCATTTTTATGAAAATGGTATACAAAGATCGTGTGCCTGTTGCAGAAAATATGCTGGCTTCTGCCATGCCACAGGATGAAGATTCTGCGCCAGAAGCCGCCAAAGTTTTGCATAAGCCTGCAAAAAGAAAAGCCCAGGCTTTAGATTTTTTTCTTATTGCCTTCGCTGTACCCTGCATGGTGTTTGTGACCATGTGGCTTGAGGCACCGGCTCCTTTTATGGTAGGTTCCCTTTTTGCCTCCTTCATGGTGCTTACGGTGCGCAAGTGCAAGCTGGAGGTTCCCCAGGGTTTTATGGTATTTGCCCAGGCTTGCATTGGATTTGCGGCTGCGCGGTCTATAGATATGGAGCTTTTGCGTATGGCAGGTTCCTTACTTTTGCCCTTGCTTGTGGTCACTGTTGTGGTGATAGGGGGCAGTTTGCTGTTGGGTCTTATTATGTCCAAGCTGACCAAGTGGGATGCCCTTAGCTGTCAGCTTGCCTGTGCGCCCGGTGGCCTGAGCCAGATGATTCTTACAGCGCAGGAATTAGGGGCAGATTTAGGCCTTGTGTTTGTAACCCAAAGCATACGCCTTGTGTCCATTATAGCCATCTGGCCTTTTATTGTGGCGTATATTGTGGCATAGTGACGGCTAATTATTTATAATATACACGCTTAAAGTGTAGTAGTTCAGACTAGATATGACAGGTTTTCCTTAAAAACCCCTTTTGCCTGGCATTGCCCAAGCAGAAAGCGGTTATTCTTGGCCTATGGAGCGACGTTGTACAGCCTTGCTGGCCTCAATACGGTTCGCAATATGGCAATATTTTGCCCCCCACTTCTGTGTGCCCCTGAGTACTGCACGCTGGCAAAGTTAATTTCTATGGCAGCAGCCTTGTCATGGTCACGCTTGTATGGAGTAATGCCAATGGCAAAAATAATACCACCATAATACCCTGCGTAGCCGCATGAAAAAACTTGGGGTGTTTGCAATAGCTGAGGCTGTGCCTGCAAAATACACCGCATAATGCGCCTTGGCTTTTTGGCGAAAAAGTGTGACTGGCTATGGTAAAATTCCAAAAGTATGTTTTGGTAGTGACAAAATTCTCTTGAATATCAAGCTGTCCCGTGTTATAGTGATAAACATGAAAGAATATGAAGAACTAGAGGCCGTTAAGGCAAAGTGTGCCAGATGTACAAAGTGCGCCCTGCATGAAGGCCGCACGCAAACTGTTTTTTCAGATGGTGTGCCCAATAGCAAACTTATGCTTATTGGGGAGGCCCCAGGCTTTTACGAAGACCAGCAAGGCTTACCTTTTGTGGGCAGGGCTGGTCAGCTTTTAGATAAAATTCTTCTTTCTGTGGGTTTTACCCGCCAGGAACATATTTATATTTGCA
The DNA here is from genome assembly GCA_964589455.1 of uncultured Desulfovibrionaceae bacterium. Classification (GTDB taxonomy): domain Bacteria; phylum Desulfobacterota; class Desulfovibrionia; order Desulfovibrionales; family Desulfovibrionaceae; genus CAZPTC01. The sequence goes on from CAZPTC010000065.1 coordinate 6,170, forward strand.
ATACGCTTAAATGCCGCCCGCCAGATAACCGTGACCCTTTGCCAGCAGAAAAGCAGGCTTGCCGTGAATATCTGGATGCGCAATTAACCATTTTACAGCCGCGCATTATCCTTATTTGTGGCAAAGTGGCCTTAAACTCTATGCTGCAAACAGATGTGGGAATAAGCAAGGTGCGCGGGCAATGGTTTGATGGCCCAAGTGGCGCTAAAATGATGCCCATTTTCCATCCCTCCTATCTTTTGCGGAATGCGGGGCGGCAGGTGGGTTCTCCCAAGTGGCTTATGTGGCAGGATATCCAGGCTGTAAGAAAAGCCTACGATGCACTTATATAATATATAGCAATGATGATGGCATAATTTTTCTTTGAATATGCGGTGTTTCTTAAAAGATAATTGTTAGTTGGAACGGAAAGAACCTGTTTCTATTTGAAATACTGCATGCTATGCGCTGGGGTATATATGGCCCCTGCCTTTTTTATGTGGATTGTTTCGCTGCCAGTATTGTCGGCTGTAAAAAGGAGTGTAGCGTGTTCCGCAAAGTCAAATTATATGTTCCTGTCATACTTGTTATCGCTCTTTCTTTTATCGCTATTGTTGTTATGGATTATCAACGCGCTGAAGAAAGTTTACATGCAAGCATTTTAGAAAGTCAGGTTTCCACTGCCCGTGAAATTGGCGCTATTATCACAGCATCTATTATTAAAAGTAAAGAAACAGCCCATGTATACGCCAGTATTCCCTTGGTGAAAGAATTAGTGAGTCAAGGGGCAAATTTTGACCCTGCAAGAAAGAAAGAACTTGTCTCTTTTCTTCAGTCTACCATTGCATACCGTAATGATGTGAAAAATATCATTATTTTTTCCAAAACAGGAGAAAGCCTTATAGCAGCCTCTGAGGGGCAAAGCTACCTTGTTTTTGAAGAGTACTTCCAGCAGGCACTGGCAGGTAACAGCACTATGGGCTCCTCAATATGTGAAAACAATGGGACACGTGTTTTGTTTTATGCTGTACCCATATATTGTGCTGATACTGTGGAAGGCGTGCTTTTTATCTCTTTTGGTGTGAATTTTGTAGACAGCACATGGCAAGCGCTTTCAGCTAAAAATACCCGCTATGTTATCCGCATAGTAGACGAAAAAGGTTCTATACTGCTGGATTCTACAACAAGCACCATACTGCAAAGTATTTTCAATGTACCGGCAAAAGTTGTGTACTTAGCACCAGAAGAAACACCTGTTCCATTTTTTGATGGTACAGAGCGAATAGGTGTGCGTGTTTCTATAGATGATACACCCTGGGAAGCTATTGTAAGCTTGGATAAAGCGGCCTCTTACGCGCCGCTTACCATACTTTTACGCCGTTCTCTTATCAGTAATACACTGGCTGCATTGATTATTTTATCTGTTGTATTAGTGCTGCTTAATAGAATGGTGGGGCGTATACGTAATGTAGAAGCACAAAGCCGTAGGGCTATTACAAAGGTGAAAGAGCAGTTAGAAGAGCTTGTAAACAAGCGCACAGCCATATTGCATGACCAAAATGCCATACTAAATCAGCAGCGCGAAACTTTTGTAAAAATGATTAATTCCAGCCCTATTGGTATTTCTGTGGCCACAGAGGATGGTGGCTTTTTGTTTAGAAATGAAGAGCTAAATGCCATGTTTCGCTGTAACGCTACAGATGAGCCGAGTTTGTTTTATCAAAATATGGAAGACCGTGCTATTGTGAGCCGTGCCTTACAGGAAGGCAACAGCATTTATAACTTCAGAACCGCTATGGTGGATAAGTATGGTAAGGAGCTTAGTGTTCTTGTTTCTGCATCTGCCATTGATTTTGAAGGCCAGTATGCAGAATTACGCTGGTTTTTCAATGTAACAGATGAATACGAAGCCAAGCAAGCGCTTGATAAAGATCGTGCGCTTTTACGTACTGTTATTGACGCCATGCCAGACTTGCTTTTTTATAAATCAAAAGACGGTATATACCTTACATGTAACAAGGCCTTTGCACATTTTGTGGGTAGAGAGCCGGAAGGTGTTGTTGGCTTTGTAGATGCAGAGCTTTTTGGCTTTAGCCCTGAAGACGCAAAAGCTTATGTAGAAGATGACAAAAGAGTCATAGCAAGTGGCAGTACTGTGCGCATAGAAGAAAATGTGCGTGCTGCTTCTGGCAATACGCTGGAGCTTGAAACAATAAAGACCCCATGCATAAGCGCAAACGGGGAAATTTTGGGATTACTGGGTATAAGCCGTGATATTACCGAGCGCAAAACTATTGAGCATGAGCTTATTGACGCAAGGGAACGCGCCCAGATGGCCAACCAGGCCAAGAGCGACTTTATAGCCAATATGAGCCATGAAATACGCACCCCCATGAATGGTATTATGGGCCTTGTGCATCTTTCTTTGCAAATGGAGCCATTGCCCCCTGCTTTGCGGAATTATTTAGAGAAAATAGATTCTTCTGCAAAGGTGCTTTTGCATATTATAAACGATATTTTGGATTTTTCTAAAATTGAAGCAGGCAAGCTGGAAATAGAGCATATCCACTTTCAGCTTATGGAAGTGCTTGAGTCTACCATACAGCCGCTTGTTTCTTCTATCACAGAAAAAGGGCTTGAAGTCTTTTTTGATATTGAGGAATCTATCCCTATGGATCTGGTGGGTGACCCCACACGTCTTGGCCAGGTTATTATGAATCTGGTGGGTAATGCCATTAAATTCACCCATGAGGGGCATATTATTATACGTGTGGGCAAGGTGCGCGTTACCCCTTCCCAGGCAGTGCTGCGCTTTGCTGTGGAAGATACAGGCATTGGCATTGAGCCTGGCAGCCTTTTACGCCTTTTTGAGGCCTTTACCCAGGCAGATACCTCCATTAGCCGGCGCTATGGTGGTACTGGTTTGGGTCTTACAATATGTAAACAGCTTGTAGCTCTTATGGGCGGCGAAATTGCAGTAGAAAGTGCCCTTGGTAAAGGTTCTACCTTTATATTTACTGCCACATTTGAAAGGGAACAGGCCAGCATTCTGCAGGAAAACACCCTGCCAAATACGCTTTCTGGGCAAAAAGTGCTTATTGTAGATGACAGTAGTATTTCCCGCCAGATTTTACGCAATTATATTGAAAGCTATGGGGCTGAGGTAGATGAAGCCGCAGATGGGGAAAGCGCCATACGCGTATTCAGTGCGCGCCAAAACCTGGGTTTTTCGTACTTTGCGGTTGTGCTGGACTGGCAAATGCCAGGTATGGATGGGGTGGAGCTGGCTGTTAGCCTGCGTGCTATTGCACGGGGGGTGACCCTGCCCATTATTATGGTAACTGCGTATGATAAAGAAACAATTGCTGCGGAAGCCCAGGTTGTTGGCGTCAGCCATGTGCTGGTAAAGCCCGTTACCCCTGGTTCTTTGCAAGATGCCATCATAGCTGCCATGCAGGAATCGAAAAAGCAGCAGGCTGCTGTTTTCAATGTGCAAAAAGCTTCGCAAGAGCTTGAGCAAAAAGTGTTTACCCCGTGTGAGGAGCCAACTGCCGGAAAGTCTGTATTACACGGAAAACGCGCCCTGCTTGTGGAAGACAATGAAATTAATCAGCTTATTGCGCAAGAGCTGCTTAGGTCATTCGGCATGCATGTTGTACTGGCAGATAATGGTAAACAGGCGCTGTCACATGCTATAGCAGAGCCCTTTGATGTTATCCTTATGGATATCCAAATGCCGGAAATGGATGGTATTGAAGCCACTACACACTTACGCGCTAACCCAGCTTTGGATACAACCCCCATTATTGCCATGACAGCCCATGCAATGTCTGGAGATTACGAAAAAAGCTTGCAAGTAGGTATGCAAGCCCATATTACCAAACCTATTGACCCGGAAGAATTGCTCAAAGCCCTGTGTTACTGGGTAGGACAAAAAAAGGGCGAGAGCATTACCCAATAGATTTACGGATAACAGGGTATGTTGTGGAAATGCCCTGGCAACTGCGGGAAGGGATGTTCGCCGCTTAAGGTGTAAGCGAAATGCACAGTTGCCTTTATGTTTCTTGCTTAAATGGCCAAGTCTGCACGTATAGTGGCACAAGAGCCTGCATGTCTTCTAAGGCTTGGAGCAGCTCTTCTTCCTGATGTTGGGAGTAAAACAGCTTTAATAAAGCTGTGGCAGGGTTAATAACTGTAAACCCTGCCAAATTTTCGTAGCCTTCCAGCAGATAACGGAAAAGCCCCACGGAAGATGGGGCCAGTGTAACCAACTTACAGGCAGAATGGGTGTAAAGCGGCAGAACACGGGGTTTCTGCCAGGGTTGCAAAGCAGAAGCCACGCTATTTCATGCGGTAGGTAATGCGGCCACGGGTTAAGTCGTAAGGGGAAAGCTCCACCTTTACTTTGTCACCGGGCAGGATGCGGATATAAAATTTACGCATTTTGCCAGAAATATGTGCAAGCACAACGTGGCCGTTTTCCAGTTCCACACGGAACATGGCGTTGGGCAAGGCTTCTTGCACAATACCGTCTACTTC
>CAZPTC010000066.1:0-10559 GCA_964589455.1 uncultured Desulfovibrionaceae bacterium
GCGCCATACCCAAAACCATAAGAAAAGCCTGTATCTGGGTGTTAATACCAATAGCCGCCTGCACGGCAGGGCTTATTTGCCCGGCCACCCATACATCTGTAAGGCCAATAAAAAGAGTACACAGCATCATAAGGGTTTGTGGCCACACAAGCCCCCATATACTCCGGTACGGTATGGAGCGAAAAAAAACCTTTATTCTTTGCATGCTAAATATTCACCAGTGTCGCGCATATATCCTCAAATGTTTCTCTGCGGCGTATTAATTGCGCATTACCCGCCAGGTCGATAAGTACCTCTGCAGGACGTAACCGCTGGTTGTAATTGGAGGCCATAACATAGCCGTATGCGCCGGTATCTAAAAGGCCAAGAATATCCCCTTCCTCTATACGCGGCAACAGACGTTTTTTCGCCAGTATGTCCCCAGATTCGCAAATATTCCCTACAATTGTTTGCTCCAGTATTTCCCCATTGTCTGGCAAGTCCTTTGCATTTTCCCTGTAAATTTCTATATCGTGGAAAGAATCGTACAGCATGGGCCGTGCCAGAACTGTAAAGCCTACATCTGTTCCCACATACACAGCAGCGCCATTTTGTTTTGTTGCATGCACACTGCCTAAAAGCAGGCCACTTTCTGCCACCGCATACCGCCCGGGCTCAATAAAAAACCGCCCGCCATACTTATGCTCTTTTGCAAACTGGCTTATTTTGGCATGCAGTTTTTCTCCCAATTCTTCCATATCCAGCCGCTTTTCTTCCTCATACTTATGGTACGGTATGCCAAAGCCACCCCCAAAATCGATGATTTCCAGATTTTTCAGGCCACAAGCCAGTTCCAGCAAAAAGTCCATGGCGTCCAAATAGCCCTGGGTTTCCATAAAAAGAGAACCAATATGCTGGTTTATACCTATAAGGTGCAGGTCGTACTTGCGTAAAATAGCCCGCACTTCAGGCATCATAATGGGGTCTATCCCAAACTTGGTTTCTTTACCGCCTGTTATGACCTTGGCATGGTGCCCCGCACCTATACCAGGGTTAAACCGTATCATTACAGAAGAATGCGTGTTTACCTGCCCATACTGCGCAAGCTGCGAAAGAGAATCTACACTCATCAAAACTTTGTGATGAGCAACAAACGCCATTTCTTCCCGGCTTACATTGTTGCATACATACAGCATTTCGTGCGGCTTAAAGCCGGCACGCAAATTCATTTGCAACTCCACAGGGCTCATGGCATCTACCAGACACCCTTCCTCCCGGATAATACGCAACAGGGCAGGGTTTGCGTTTGCCTTGGCAGAATAATTTACCCGAAAACCCGGCAAATTGGATAAACCAGTCAAATCCCGTACACGTGTGCGCAAAAGCCGCTCATTATACACGTAAAGCGGCGAACCATACTTCTCCACCAAACTATGTGGCGTGCTGTTGCCAAAAAACTCCCACGACGTCGTGTACGCTTCCCGTACCATGCGGACTCCTTGGGAAGAGGGGAGAGATTTTTTGGGGGAGGGGGAAACCTTTTTTGTGAACAAAAAAGGTTTCCCCCCTCCCCCAAACCCCCTCCACCCTTCCAAAAAAAACTTTTTAATTTTTTAGAAGTATAAAGAGAATACGTTTGCAGTAGCAAGAAAAGCTATATTGCGTTCAAAGAGTAAGCTTAGGTAAACCAAGCACATCATCTTTTCAAATCCCTTTATTCCGTAAGTATGGCGGCGCAGGCAGCTTGCGCAGCAAGCGCCAAGCCGCCATACTTACGGCAATAAGGGGGTTTGGGGGAGATTATCTCCCCCAAAAGATTATCTCCCCCAAAAAAATCTTATTCCATACTATGCGTCATGTCGTCAGGTGTAATGCCAGCAGGAGCCAGAGGTTCTGGTGCCTGAGCCTGTGTAAGGTATGACGGCACATATTCCTTGGGGTCGTCAAAAACGTGTATACCGCCTGGGTAGTCTGCATAATTGGGGCGTGGCAGGCGGTTGGTTATATAGTCCACATGTTCGCGCAAGTCTTCTGCGGCGCGTGTCCACAGGGGGTCCAGCACTACTTTAATGCCTTCTTTGCGTGCAAGTTTCACGGCAGGCACGTAGTCTGCGTCATTGGCAATAAGCACCAGTCTGTCTGCCTGTTTTTTGTAGGCAATGGTGGCCATATCAAGGCCAAGGCGCATATCCACGCCTTTTTGGCGGATATCCGGGTAAATGTCTGAGCCTTGGATTTCGGAAACTTTCAGTTCGCCGGCCATAAGTTCGCCCAGTTTTTGGGAATCCAGCATCCACTGGCCAGACTGCCATGCGCTGCGGCCAAGACGCAAAGCTACTTCAGGGGTAGAACGCAAGGAGGTAAGAAACTGTTGTTTACGCGCTACAAGTGGGGTTTGGGCAAAATCTATAAGGCCGTTAACAGGGTGTTCGCCTTTGCCTGTGTAGGGCATGGCATCATAGAACAAGATACGGCTTATCATTTCGTGGGGTGCAAGGTGAGAAAGACAGTGACGCCGTATGCCTGCACCGTCAAAATAAAAAGCTTTGAGCGAAATAATACGCTTGCGCATAAATTCGCCGTCAACAACAAAAATAACTCGTTCCATACATACCTTCTTGATATTTATTTGGATACAAATTTTTTCCTTTCGTGTATATGAAAAAAGAGCAGGGGTCTATGAGAATATGGGAAATAGCGAAAGGGATTTAATAGGAAAAACCGGGGTGTGTTTAGCCGCGTGCTGGGGTATAGGCGCATAAAGGTTCTTGGGCCATATAGTCGCCAGACATGCTTTCTGCGCGCGCGCGGCAACCGCCGCAAACATTGTGGTATTCGCACACACCGCATTTGCCTTTATACTCTGTTTTATTGCGGAATTGCAGGAATGGGGGGGATGTGCGCCAAATTTGCGGGAAGGGGGTTTTGCGTACATCGCCGCAGTCCAGGGTAAGATACCCACAAGGCTGCACAATGCCTGTGTGGCTTATAAAGCAAAAACCAGTGCCTCCCAGGCAACCGCGGGTATGGGCATCCATACCAAATTCTTGTGGGGTAACGGGTATACCCTCTTCATGGGCACGCTGGCGCATAATGCGGTAATAATGGGGGGCGCAAGTAGCTTTAAGTTGCATAGATGTGGTTTTGCGAAAATCGTAAAACCAGTGCAAAACTTTTTCGTATTCTTCTGCGGTTATTACTTGCTCTGCAAGACCAGCGGCGCGTCCCATAGGGACAAGCAGAAAAATATGCCATGCTTTGGCCCCAAGGCTTTCTGCAAGCTGGAAAATTTTGACAAAATCCTCCAGATTAGCTTTGGTGACGGTTGTGTTTATTTGAAATTCAATGCCTGCTGCTTTAAGGTATTCTATGCCGCGCATGGAAGCTTCAAAAGCACCGGGCACGCCGCGGAAAGCATCGTGACTGGCAGGGTCTGGCCCGTCAATAGAAATAGAGCAGCGGGAAAAGCCGGCGTCGTGTATCTGGCGGGCATTTTCCGGGGTAATAAGGGTGCCATTGGGGGAAAGCACGCAGCGCAGGCCTTTGGCTGTGGCATAGGCGCCAAGCTCGTACAAGTCTGGGCGCATCATGGGGTCGCCGCCCGTAAAAATAATAATGGGATTACCAACCTGGGGGAAAGTATCAATAAGAGCCTTGGCTTCCTGGGTGGAAAGCTCCCCTTCGTAAGGTTCTGGGTGTGCTTCTGCCCGGCAGTGTTTGCAGGCAAGGTTGCAAGAACGGGTAACTTCCCAGGCAATAAGCCTGGCTACAGGGCTGCCGTCTTCCAATGTGGTGCGCGGTTTTGCGGCAGAAGAAGGGTGCCCGTGGGGCGTATGGGCTGTATCTGCATTAGTATGCTGCATAAAAATCCTGAAAATGGGGGTTATTTCTGCGTGGCAAGCCATGCAAGAAATTCCTCGGTTGTTTTTGTCCATTCCACGTGTATGGAAGAGCGGGGTAAAATAAGAAATTCGGAAAGCCCGTATTCCCGGCCATTGTCTGCCCAGTCGTATGTATACCCAAGGCGAGTCCACGGGTAAGCGCCGTAAAAATACGAGAACAGAATATTCTTGTCAAACCATTGCTTATAGGCGGCCTCTGGTTCCCCAGAAAAGACTGTTACCATAGTGGTGGACATAGTATCTGTATTATACGCGGGCCGCACAACAGAAGAAGGGGAAACCCAGAGGGCGCTTACATGGGTATAGCCGGCATTTGGTGGCAGGCCAATAAGTTGCTCTAAACGTAAAGACCAGTTAGTGACGGTATGGACATTTTGCGCATACCAGGCGGCTATTTCCTTGTCTGTAAAAGTCCAGACAGTCCAGTCACCCATAGCAATTTTCTGACCTGTCACATAGTTTTGTGGGCGTTTATGCCAGGTAAGCAGGAGGATTTTGTCCCCTTTGGCATTGTATGTTACCATGTCACTGTTTGTTTCCAGTGCAAAAAGGGGTTGTATTTCTTCTTGCTCTGCCACCATAGCGTCGCGTACAGCAAGGGTGTATAATTCTTCTGCAGAAAGCGCGGGCTGCAAGGTGGCGGCAGTTTGCGCAGGTTGAGTGGCACAGCCCGCCAGCATGGCAAAAACCAGCAGGAAGGTAATACATACAGTAAGGGGTTTAGAGATAAAGCGGGCCATTGTATTACTCCTTGCTTGCTGTTCCATGCCGGGGCTGTTTAGCTCAGCCACATATTTTTAAGAATATCTTCTGTAAAATAGGTGATGATGGCTGTAGCGCCTGCGCGCTTCATGCCAAGCAGAGATTCTAAGGCCACGGCCTTTTCGTCTATCCAGCCCTGCATACCTGCTGCTTTAATCATAGAATATTCACCGCTTACCTGATACGCCACAAGCGGAATAGGAAAGGTATCGTACATACGGCGTATGATATCTAAATATGGCCCGGCTGGCTTGATAATAGCCGCATCTGCACCCTGGGCAATATCCGCGTCTAATTCGCGTATGGCTTCTGTGGCATTGGCAGGGTCCATCTGGTAGGTTTTTCTGTCCCCAAAAGAGGGGGCAGAGCCTGCTGCTTCGCGGAAAGGCCCGTAAAAGGCCCCGGAATATTTTACCGCGTAGGAGAGAATGGGCAGTTCATTAAACCCTGCATCATCCAAGGCATTGCGTATGGCCAGCACGCGGCCATCCATCATATCAGAGGGGGCCACCATGTCCGCGCCTGCTTTGGCGTGGGAAACAGCAACGCGGCCTAATAATTCCAATGTAGGGTCATTGAGGACATGGCCTTTAGGCGCGCCAAGGCGGCCTTCCTGCTCAATAAGCCCACAATGCCCGTGGGAGGTGTATTCGCAAAGGCATACATCTGTAATAAGCACTAAGTCTGGAAAAGCAGGGCGCAAGGCACGCAAGGCCTGTTGCACAATGCCATTTTCTGCATACGCATTTTTACCTGTGGAGTCTTTGGCTTTTTCATCCAGCACCCCAAACAGAATAATGGCTTTCAGGCCTGCCTTTACAGCCTGCCCAACCTGTTCCACAAGGCTGGTTATGCTGTAGTGGTATTGGCCTGGCATGGCGGATATTTCTTTTTTGTATGTTGCACCCGGTTCTGCTTCTACCACAAAATAGGGCATAATAAGGTCAGAGGGATGCAGGCGCGTTTCCTGAAAAAGCGCCCTTAAACCTGCGCTGCGCCGCAAACGGCGGCCACGGAAAAATGGTTCCATTTCTTGCATGTTATGGCCTGGCTATTTCTTCATCGGTTAAGTAACAAGCGGGGTCTGGGGCCCAAATATCATCGTACACAGCTTCTGCTCTGGCGCGGAAGTTACCCCCGCAAATATCCAAAAAACGGCAGGTGGCGCAGCGCCCCTTTACATACGGGCGTTTATCTTTCAGCTTGTGCAAAAGTTCAATATTTTCATCTACCCATATTTCTGAAAAAGGCCGCTCCAGCACATTGCCAAAGGTATGGTTGCGCCAAAACTGGTCTGCATGGACAGAGCCATCCCACGAAATGCAGGCAATGCCGCGCCCTGTGGAATTGCCTTCGTTAAACTGCATAAGCTCCATAACTTCTGCGGCGCGCTTGGGGTCTTCTTTTAAAAGGCGCATCCATATATAGGGGCCATCCGCATGGTTGTCTACAGTAAGCACCTCTTTTTTCAGACCCTTGTCAAAAAGTGCCCGTGTTTTATCCATGATTAAATCCAGGCAGGCCCGTGTTTCTTCATGGCTTAAATCTTCATTTACAAGAGAAGAACCCCTGCCTGCATACACTAAATGGTAAAAGCATACGCGGGGGATGTCCCGTTCTTCCAAAATTTCAAAAATCTTGGGCACTTCTTGTACATTGCGCTTATTAATGGTAAAGCGCAAACCTACTTTAATACCTTCATTCTTGCAATATTCCAAGCCTTCCAGCGCTCTGCGGAAGGAACCTTTTACTTTGCGGAATTCATCGTGTGTGGTTTCGCCACCGTCTAAAGACACACCGACATAGGAAAGGCCAACGGTTTTGAGTTCTTTGGCTATTTCTGGGGTGATAAGGGTGCCATTGGTAGAAATAACAGCCCTCATACCTTTGGAAGTGGCGTAGGCGGCTAAATGCGGCAAGTCTTTACGCACAAGGGGTTCCCCGCCAGAAAAAAGCATAACCGGTGCCCCAAAGGCCGCCAGATCATCTATCATTTTTTCTGCCTGGGCAGTGGAAATAGCGTCATGGTTAGGGGAATTTTCTTCTTCTGCCTGCGCGTAACAATGCACGCACTTTAAATTGCAGCGCCTTGTCATATTCCATACCACAACAGGCTTTTTATCTGCTGAAAATTGCAGCAAATGGGAAGGTAATTGCTTGGAATGGCGCGCATAACGCAGCGCGTCAGAAGGTTCAACCTGCCCACAGTAAAGTTTAGAAATACCAATCATCGAATACTCCTTGGTTCGCTCAATATGATACCCCCATAGCCTTCCCCAGGCAAGCAAAAAGGTGAGAGGTGTGTTCTTGGCAAAGCCCACAAAGCAGGTTAAATTGCAAAAAAAAGGAGCTTCCCCCATGTACACCCGTTATTTTCTCCGGCCAGATGCCATGCTGAAGGATAGTTTTTTGCGCGCCACACATGGTTCCTTGCCTGTAAAAGCGCAGGAAATGCCGTTTGTGCAAAAATTGCAAAACCCCCGCGGCCTGAGCTGGGAAGAATTGGGCGCAGTGGGCAAAGCTTTAGAAGAAGGCGCGTGGTTGTCTGTGGGATTGTATGAAAAAAAGGAAGTTGAGCAGGAATCGGGCCAGGAATCGGGGGCTGCTTCCATCACCCTGCAGCCCACGGCAAAGCCTGTGCGTCTTGAAACAGCAAATACAACCTTGCTTGCGCTTGGAAATAAGGCTGTGCGTTTTTCCCGCTTTGTGCGCTTAGTGCCGCAAGAGAAGGGGTGGGTATTGGAATGCCCGGCAGGGGAGTATGCCTATAGCTTTGCGGATGCCCAAATGGCGGCTTTGGTATTTGCCCTGCATACCGGGCAGAGCATAGAACAGCTTGAAAACATGGGGGTAGAAAAGGCATTGCTGCACACCCTGCTTGGTTTTTGGCTGCAAAACGGGGTGCTTGTGCAGGCAGAAAGCCCGGCAGATAAAGAGTCGCCCCAGGTTTTTTGGGAAGCGCATGATCTTGCGTTCCACGCGCGTTCCCGTTTTGGGCGCCATGCGGGTGGTGCGGTAAACCCCTATCGCTTCCGCAATCAATTTGCGCCAGAGCCGCTTATAAAAAAAATACCCTCAAGTTGGAATAGCCAGATAGAGCTGCCAAATGTAAAATCTATTGGGGAAGAATGGAACCTGGGCTTTTTTAACGTACTGGAAGCGCGGCGTTCTTGCCGGGTGTTTACGCAAAAGCCCGTGCCGCTTAGCCTTGTTTCTGCGTTGTTATGGTATGGGGCAAGGATACAGGCGTATAGGGAAGATGCGCTTGGGGGTATAAGTTTCAGGCCAGCGCCAAGTGCCGGTGCCCTTCATGGGCTGGAAACCTATATAGTAGCGGGCACATGTGAAAATCTGGCGGGTTTGTATTGGTATAACCCGGCTGCACATACACTTGTTGCAGTGCCAGAAGGCCAGGGCATTTGCACAGAGCTGCTGGCAGCAGGCAAACGTATGGCAGCTTCCAGCTCTGTACCGCCTTTATACATGATACACACAGCCCGCTTTAAGCGCTACCAGTATAAATACGCATCCTTAGCGTACTCCGTTATGCTGAAAGATCTTGGCTGCCTGCAACAAACGCTCTCTCTTGTGGCGCAAGCCCTGGGCCTGGGGGCCGTTATTTTGGGCGACACCCCCGCAGAGCCACTGGCTTCCTGCCTTGGCCTTAATTATTTTATAGAAGGGCCAGTTGGCTCCCTATCCATTGGTTATCCCGCGAATGCGCCCAGTTAGAAAAAGTCTGGAGAATATCTACATCTACTCTAGTGAATTTACAAGCAAAAATCGCTTGCAAAGCGCTTAAGTTTTGGCAGAATAGGGCGAAAAGTTTTGGTAGGGGAGAGTGCACAAGGCATTTTCTCTTATCGTCTGCGTATGCGCAATGTACCAAGCATTGTGTAGAGCAGGCAAAACATACGAGCCCGCTATGAAACACCCATTCTTGTATACGTTTTCTGGACTGCCAAAACTTTGGTTTTGCTGTGTGCTTTTTTTAGGCCTTTTGTCTGTGCCGGTTTTTTCGCTGGCAGAAACACCTGCAGCGTATGAAAATGCCAAAGTGGAGCTAAGCCGTTTAAAGGCGGATGAAAAGCGGGCGTATTACCGGCATTCCTGGTTCAAAATAGCGGATGATTTTTATGCTGTGTACGAAAATAATCCAAGTTGGAATAACAGGGCAGCCGCGTTATTCCGCAGTGCAGAGGCACTTGATGAAATGGCACGGCGTTCCCGCCTTTCTAAAGACGCGGAAGATGCTGCAAGGCGTTATGAAGATCTGGCCCAAAAATACCCCTCCCATGTATTGGCAGACGATGCCCTGTTCCGCGCAGCAGCCGTGCGCTTTGATGTAACGCGGGAAAGCCGTTTGGCCAAACCCGGCATGGAAAAAGTGGTAAAATCCTACCCGAATGGGGATCAGGTGGCATCTGCAAAAGAGTATCTGGCAAAAATGGGGGAAAGCACTGTTGCCAGTGCGGGTAAAGTGCCTGCGCCAGTTGGCAGTGCCAAGCCAGCCTTAGTGCCGGAAATAAGCGAAAACAGCATAACAAAAATTACCACTGAAACAAAAAAGGATGTTATCCGCATTGTTATCCGCATGGATGGCGTACCCGCGTGGCGCGTGGAACATGCAGGAGCAGATGCTAAAAATGGACAAAGCGCCAAAATTATTGTTTCTCTTCAAGATACTAAAGCAACGGCAGATGTGCCTGCCGGGCAACGATATAAAAATTCCCCGCCACTTACCCGCTACGCTATTGATTATACGGCTTCCAAAAAAAGCACACGTATTGTCTTTGATTTTTCCAAGCTCACACGCTACACAGTGAAGGTAGAGGCAGAGCCTGCCCGTGTTATTATAGAAGCAACAGGCAGTCCCAAAGCCCTTTCGCACGGCATAGCTGTAGGTACTGCAAAGCCTTCTGCCAGCAATAGCAATGCAAACCCCAAAACTATGCCCCCTGCTGATCTTGCGGCCCAGCTTGGCTTAGAAGTGCGCACTATTGTTATAGACCCCGGCCACGGCGGCAAAGACCCTGGCACAACAGGCAATGGCCTTAAAGAAAAGGACATTACCCTAGATGTGGCCAAGCGTTTGGGGAAGGAGCTTACACGTTTGGGCTACAGCGTGTATTACACACGTGAAAAAGATACGGCCCTTTCCCTTTCTGCACGCACAAAGTTTGCGCGAGAAAAAAAGGCAGATCTCTTTATTTCGGTTCATGTCAATTCTAGCGGAAAAAAAGATATTTCCGGTATGGAAGTGTATTACCTTGACCTTGCAAACTCTAAAGATGCTACCCGTGTGGCTGCCCTTGAAAACGCGGTGGAGCGCAGGGGGCTTGGTGAGATGGAGCAAATTTTAACAGACTTCCTTGTAGGCGCGCGCACCCAGGAATCTAAGCACCTTGCAGGTACTGTACTGGAAAAAACAGTGGCTTCCTGCAAGTCTAAAGATTTAAGCCTGAAAAATGGCGGCAGTAAAGGCGCGCCTTTCCATGTGCTTGTAGGTTCCTCTATGCCCAGTATTTTGGTGGAAGTAGGGTATCTTTCTAATACCAATGAAGCAAAAAAACTTGCCCGGGACGACTTTAGGGACGCACTGGCCCTTGGCATAAGCCAGGGTGTGCAGGCGTATTCCAAATCTTTACTCAGCGCTGGCAAGTAGAAGTACACACTTTTTTTCGCAAAAAAATAAAGGCTCCCATTTTTTTTTACCAAGGCTGGTGAAGGAAAGGAAGGGGCCTTTCCTTTTTTTATAGTATTTTTGCTTCCCTTTTGTGAAAAAAGGGATTAGGTTTACTCCATACCGTGTGACTACCATACGAATGTGTGGCTATACGTGTAAATAGGTAAAAAATAAAAATTTCTCAAACAGAAAGAAGGAGTTTACAGTGATTAAGAACGCTATTGTCTGCA
>CAZPTC010000067.1:0-10369 GCA_964589455.1 uncultured Desulfovibrionaceae bacterium
CCCCCCCCCCCCCCCCCCCCCCCCCCCCCCCCCCCCCCCCCCCCCCCCCGGGCCTCATCGCTGCTTCCAAAGGAGTACACATGGTACGGGATGCGTACACAAAGTCGTGGGAATTTTTTGGCAACAGCACGCCACATGGTTTGGTGGAGAAGTATGGTTCGCCGCTGTATGTGTATAACGAGCGGCTTTTGCGCACGCGCGTAAGGGATTTAACAGGCCTTTCCAGCCTGCCGAGTTTCCGGGTAAATTATTCTACCAAAGCAAATGCAAACCCTGCGTTACTAAAAATTATCCATGAAGAAGGCTGTGTGGTAGATGCCATGAGCCCTTCAGAGCTGCAAATGGTCTTGCGGGCGGGTTTTAAGCCGCATGAAATTTTGTATGTATGCAATAATGTAAGCAAGGAAGAAATGCGTTTTGTCTTGCAGCACAAGGTGCTGATAAGTGTAGATTCTCTTTCGCAGCTTGTGCAGTATGGGGAAATAAACCCACATTCTTCTGTTATGCTGCGCTTTAACCCCGGCATAGGGGCTGGTCACCATGCCAAGGTAATAACGGGCGGCAAAGAAACAAAGTTTGGGGTAGACCCCATTATGATGCCGGAAGTGCGCTCTATTCTAAAAAAGTATGATTTGCACCTTATTGGCATAAATCAGCATATTGGTTCACTTTTCATGGATGCCCAAGGGTATTTGGACGCTATGGACTTTCTGCTGGAGCTGGCAAGCGGCCTGAAGAATCTGGAAATTATAGATTTTGGTGGCGGTTTTGGCATACCCTACCATAAGTATGAAGACGAAAAGCGTTTAGATATGGAAGAGTTGGGGCAAAAGCTCCATGCCAAAATAAGCAATTATGCCAAAGAGCAAAAGTATGGCGGCCGCTTTTTTATTGAGCCGGGGCGTTATACGGTTGCAGAAAGCGGGCTTTTGCTGGGCACTGTGCATGCAGTAAAGCAAAACGGCGCTGCTGTTTATGTGGGCACAGATATTGGCTTTAGTGTGCTGGCACGCCCCATGCTGTACGAGGCTTTCCATGATGTAGAAATTTACAGGCAGTCACCAAGTACGCAAAGGGAAGAGCTGTTAGAGCAGACCATTGTGGGTAATATTTGCGAATCTGGTGATATACTGGCGAAAAAACGCCTGCTGCCTGTCATGAAAGAAGGCGATATACTGGGTATGCTGGACGCCGGGGCTTATGGCTACGCTATGGCTTCTACCTATAACCAGCGCCTGCGCCCCGCAGAAGTGCTTATTGACCAAGCGGGCAATGAACACCTGATACGCCGCAGAGAGACTTTTGAAGACTTATGCGCCACTCTGGTAATGGCATAATGCAAAGAATACGCGCCTTTTTTGCATCCATACCCTATGGCACCATTTGGGGGCTTGTGTGGCCACAAACCCTCATGATGCTTTGTACGCTCTTTATTGGATTAACAGATGTGTGGGTTGCTGGGCGCATAAGCCCTGGGGTTCAGGCTGCTATTGGTCTGAACACGCAAATACAAGCCTTTCTTATGGTACTTGGCATGGCGCTTGGCTCTGCGGCTATGGCGGCTGTAAGCCAGTCAATAGGGGCTGGCAGGCGCGCCAGGGCAAAAAGCTACGTGGGCCTTATCATGCTTATGGCTGTCATTATGGCCATAATGCTTATGCTTGTGGGTTTTCTGTTTGAAGCCCAACTTCTTGGGGCCCTGCAAATACCCCCTGAAGTGTGGGATACCTCCCGCTTTTTTTTCAAAATTGTACTCCTTTCATTACCTTTTCAATATATTATGGGCAATGGCAGTATGCTTTTCAGGGCAACACGCAATGTTATATTGCCGCTTATACTTGGCATAGTTGCATGCACTATTAACGTGTTTGGCGACCTTGCCTTCGGCCTGGGTGCTTTTGGCTTCCCCGCGTTTGGGGCAAAAGGCATAGCGTGGTCTACCTTTACGTCTATAGCCATTTGCGCCATACTGACCATTGTTTTCCTCAAGCGGGCAGGCCTTTTTCTGCCGCGTATTATCCCGCCTATACGCTGGATGCGCGCGGCAAGCCCCTACCTTATAAAAGTAGCAGCTCCTGTTGTTCTTACCCAGTTTTTATGGCAAACAGGCTACCTTACTCTTTTTGGCATATTGGCCACCCTGCCAGATAATGTTACAGCCCTTGCAGGTATGACAGCCGGTATGCGTGTGGAATCTATGCTTTTTATGCCTGCCTCTGCCTTTAACATCACAGCATCAATTATGGTGGGCAATGCCCTTGGCCGCGGCGACAAAGCAGAAGCGCGGCGCATGGGCCTCATTAATGTGGTGCTTGGCGCTGGCACTATGAGCATTGTTGCGGCTTGCATGTGGCCCTTTATGGATATACTTGCCGCTGTTTTTTCGCCAGATGCTGCCGTGCAAAAGCAAATTGTAGCCTACCTTATTTTTAATATTCTCTCTACCCCATTCACTGTTGGGGGCATGATCCTAACAGGTGTCATGACTGGCGCAGGAGCCACCATTTACGCCTTGGTTATCAACACCTCCTGCATCTGGTTTGTACGCCTGCCTACAGCATGGTACCTTTCCCATATTGTTTTTGGCGGCGCGTGGGGCGTATTTATGGCTATGCTGCTTTCTATGGCGGTTCAATCACTCTGTATGCTATGGGTTTTCCTAAAGAAAGACTGGACCAGATACGCCATGCGTAAATGACGCCTGACGCAGCCACTTGCAATTTCATGGGAAATGGTTACAATTTTCCCATAACACTTTACCAAGGAGTTTAACATGGCGCAGTTTGACATGATTATTTGTTCGGTTAACCTTATCGAACACAGCGATGACATTGTAGAATACACCAAAAAACTGGCCGACAAGGAAAAAACCAAGATCCTTGTAACACATATTTTGCCGGCCACTGACCACCTCCGTGCCTTTGTTCAATCCAGCTCAATTGTTGACTCCATTATTGACAGCTCTAAGAAAAATACCGCAGAATACCTGAATGACTTTATTTCCAAGAATTTTGCCGGTTATCAAACAGAACCGGTTATCCTTGAAGGCGTTGCCGCTGACGCCATTATCAACCTAGCCGATGAAAAATGCGCAGACCTTATTGTTATGGGCAGCATGTCTTCCAAAACATTCTTAAACTTTATTTCCGTCAAACCCTCTAATACCGTAATTGGCCGCACCCGCGTGCCAGTGCTCGTAATCCCCAATGACCTGAGCCTGGAATGCGTACCCGCTAAATAGTTTTTTTGGGGGGGCTAAGCCCCCCCAAGCCCCCTTATTGCCTTAACTATACGCGCCCCATTGTCGCAAGCGACAATGGGGCGCGTATAGTTAAGGAATACTTCCACTGCACATAACGTGCATTGTAGGTACATGCGGATACGTAAGAAATATCAAGGTGCAGGAAAAGCAAATTTCCAGCCACCGGCAGCCCAGGTGAGCAAAGGGTTTTGGCATAGGCTTTGGGAAAGTATGGGGTGAGAAGCAAGAAAGTACGCCGGAACGGAGCAGGGGGTAAAAGAAAGAGGAAAAAAAGAAGGCAAAAACACATCTGCCCCAGTATGCAAAAGTGTAGCAAAACCCTGCCCCCGTGCGCGCAAACAAAAGTCTACAAGCGTCAAGGTCAAAAACCCTTCAGAAGGCAATTTTGACACAAAATTTTCAGCAAAGCCCCCCAATTCCTTAAAAAGCGCTGCTCTGCAAAAAAAAGAAGGAAAACCCACAGCCATAACAGTATGCGTTAAATGCGCAAAAGAATAATACCCCGCAGAGTGAATGTGTAAACCCGCATACGCCGGGCAAATGGCCAAACCTTTTGGGCTGCCCCCCAAAGCATACCCCGCATGTAAAAGAAATTGCCCGTTCTGCTGATGCCCCGTGTTTGTTTGCGCTGAAGGTACAGTTTCTGGCTGCAAAGCCACAGCCCGCCCACCAGCAATGCCCACATTTTCCTGCCAAAGTGCCGCCACCAGTGTTTGCGCAAAAGCTGGGGCATACTCCGCCATGCCCAAAAACGCCAAAACTTTCCCTTTTGCCTCTGCGGCCACGCTATTTAAAAAGGCAGGTGCGTATGCAAAATCTATGGGCTGAAGCGGCAAAAGACGGATATTTTTTTCTGCAAAACGCAAAGACTGGCAAAATGCCTGCGCTTTTTTTATGCTGTCTTCATGGCGCGTTAAAGCTGGCACAGTATAAGGCGCAAGCAATACTTCCTTTTTTTCATAGCCTGTTTGGGCAAGAAGACGCTCCAGCGCGTGCATAAAAGCCGCAGGAGAAGGAAAATCCAAAGGGCAAAATGGGATAATGCAGGAAAGCAAAGGCGCAGGGCTTGGCGTGGTATAATAGACATCTGCAAAATTGGAGCCTGCTCTTGCCCGCATTTCCCCACGCTGCTGGCTATTTGCGCCATAACCGCATAAAAAATCTGCTCTGGCTTTTTGCGATGCCTGTTTAACATAGGGCTTGGCCTCTATATGGCTGGCCGTGCTGCCCCCATGCTGCCGCCAATGGTACAAAATTTGTGGAATATGCACAAAAGCCTCTGCTCCATACGCATGCAGAATGCGCAAGGCAAGGTCATGGTCTTGTGAACCTTCATAGCCCCGTCTAAAGCCAAATTCCCGCAAAATATCTGCCCTGAACACCCCTAAATGGCTTACACAATTACATGCCAAAAGCAGCACAGGATCAAAACCCATTTTAAAAAAAGGGCTTGTGCGTGTGCCGGTTTTTTCGTCCAGCCTGTCTTCGTCAGAAAACAGCACACAAGGGGTTTTGCCCTCAGCTTTGCATTTGGCAATGGTTAACGCCACCTGCTCTAAGGCATGGGCAGGCAAAACATCGTCATGGTCTACCAAAACTACCCAAGGCGCTGTGCATATTTCCAAACCACTTTGACTTGCCGCACATATATGCCCGTTTTTTTTGCAAAAAACAGCTTTTATCCGCGCATCCTGCTGCATAAAGCGGTGTATACAAGCCGCTATTTCTGGGTTGGTGGAGGCATCATCTACTACGCAAAGCTCAAAGTACGCGTAGGTCTGGGCAAGGCAAGAGGCAAGCGCAGCTTCAAAATACGCAGGTTCCGGGTTATACACAGGCATGAGTATGGAAAAAAACGGCGCATCTGCCTTTCTGGCGGGCAAATTGCCTTTAAGCGGCAAGTCTGGTTCCACTGTTTCCTGCCACACTGTATACGGCAAACCAGAAAGCGGGGGCATACGGAAAAATGCAAGCTGGCCAAGCTGTTGCAAAAAAGGACGGTACTCTTTTTCCCGCCATTCTTCTAAATTGTCAAAAGCACATGGAATACCAAGATTTTTTGCCTTGCCAACAGCGTGTTGCATACGCAAAGTGCGTTCTTCAAATGGCAGAATATGCAAATGCAAAATTTTTTCCGCATACTGGGCTGCCTGTTTGGCTGTTTCGTAAAGACTTGAAGATATGGGAGGCCAGTTTTCCCCCACAGCAAAGCCACATGCATAGGCGGCCTGCACAATACGCAGCATGGTTTGCGGTGTAGAATCAAAGGGGTAATACCGGGAGGCATGGGCAAAAAGCGTGTTAAACTTACCACTTGCAAGACAAAAATCTAAAAATGCCAGATGCCCTGCAAGCCAGAAGGGTTCTTGTTCTAACTGGGTTTGGAGTAAAGCCAGGTAGGGTTCTTGTTCTAACTGGGTTTGGAGTAAAGGTAGGTTTAGTGTATTGGATACGACTTGCGCGTGTTCTACAGTAAGACCAGATTGCCATGTACCCCAAGGGGTAAGAGAAAGGGTATACCCATCTTGCGCAAGCAGAGTATGCAAATCTGGCTTAAAAGCCGCAGCTTTTTGCAAAAAAAGCGCGCGGTTTTCTGCGGCGCATGTATTGCGCCCCGGCGATTGCCCGCACCAGTGTTCCACGCGCACTTCCGGGGCAATTGCCACTTTTAAGCCCAGTGCTTGCAATTTAGCGCAAAGGTCTAAGTCTTCATAGCCATTGCGGTACGCTTCATCAAAGCCGCCCAAGCTCTCAAAAAGGCTGCGGCGCAGCATAAGAGCCGCACCAGTAATAGCTTGCAGAGGGCGCGCTTTAGCAGCAACTGGGTGGCTTTCTACAAAACCTTCGTAAATATGGCAGGGGTTAAAGGCAGGGTCAAAGGCTATGCCTGCGTGCTGTATATGCCGCGTGCCTGCCTCATCTGGGGGAAAAAGCAAAAGGGGGCCAATAGCGCCAAGGGTTTTGTCCTCTGCCAAGTATGTGGCAAGTTGCCACCAGTTTTTTTCTACCCGCGTGTCATTATTCAAAAAAAAGAGAAACTCTGCCTTGCTTGCCTTTGCACCGGCATTGCAGGCACCTGCAAAATTGCGGTTTTCCGGAATGGGGATATAGTGGAAACTTTGCCCAAAAAGGCTTTTCCCAAAGGCAGCAAGCTCTGGGCCAGCATTCTGCTCTTCCCCTGTTCTTTCCAAAGCGGCGGCATTATCCACGACTATTATGTCAAAATCTGCCCCTTGCCCTACGGATGCAGCAAAAGATGCCAGACAGTCTTTTGTCAGGTTTTCTTTGGTATAGGCAGGGATAATGACGGAAATTTGGGGCATAGGATAGCTTTTAGTTTTTCTTGCAAAGTACAACGGTGAATATTCCCAAAGCAAAAAATCTTTGTACACCCTTTTTACTTAATGATGCGAATCACTAAAGCAAGCACATCACATTAAAAAGTAAAGTTTTTTGGGGAAAGGGGGAGGGAGTTTGAGGGAGGGGGAGTCTTTTTTGTTCACCCAGATTGTAAAGTGAAAGTTGCCAGAGAAAGCTTGCCAAAACAAGCGGTGCACGGCAGTTGTTTTTTAGCCAAAAAACACCTCCAACAACGCAGACTGCTGTGAGCCAGAAACACCTTACCTTAGTCCATAGAGAAATTCTAGCTAGACTTTTAATGAAAAAAACAAAAGTATCTGAGATTGCAAGAATATTTGGATATTCCAGAACAACAATTTATTCTGAGCTTCAATAGAATAGACCTGACCACGGTGGGTATCAAGCCCTCATTGCTCAAGGAAAAAGTCAGCGAAGGCGTCATGCTGCAAGCGCAATACGCAGGAAAGCTTCTCCTTTTTTAACAGATTTCATTTTGTAAAAATTGGAATTGTTTTGGTCTCCGGAGCAAATATCTGGGGTACTCCAAAAGATATTTCCGGATAAGAAGGAAAAGTAACTTGCCTTTAAAACAATTTATAGATAGGTGAAGGCAGACAATAAAAACAAGAAGAAAAACTATATATACTGCCCCCTATTAACAAAATTGTATTCTTCCACCCCCACATCCCCGCAAGCCTTACACAACCTCCAGCAAGCCATAGCGCGCTGGCAGTTAGTGCTACTTGCTCAGCCATTCAGCACACACACAAGCGTACTGCAAAAAGTTCTGGCTCACGGCAAGCCTGCCTTCTTAAAAGTGGCCCTGTGCGAAGAAGAGTGCCGCGGTGCGGCCGTATTGCGCTGGTGGAATGGCGAAGGAGCCGTTCAGGTATGGGC
Organism: uncultured Desulfovibrionaceae bacterium; assembly: GCA_964589455.1. GTDB lineage: Bacteria > Desulfobacterota > Desulfovibrionia > Desulfovibrionales > Desulfovibrionaceae > CAZPTC01. The sequence goes on from CAZPTC010000067.1 coordinate 7,520, forward strand.
GCACCATAAAAATGTCATACTGTTGGAATGCGCAACTGGCAGCCGCTCGCTTGCCGCAATGTCTCACGCTGGGCAAGATGCAGAAGCAAGCCGCATAGTGTGCGCTGTTGCTGCCCGCCTCCATGCGCAATCGCTGGCGCGTCTGCCAAAAGAATTGCCAACGGCATTAGCAAACGCATTACCAGAAAAATTACCAAAAGAATTACACGGCATTACCCCTCTCTCCCAATGGTTCCAAGACCTTTTTATTGCAGAAAAAACCCACGGCGGCTTTTTTCTGCAATGCGCAAAGGCCGCGCATATACTGCTGGAAGCGCAGCAGGATATTGTTGTACTACATGGAGATTTGCACCACAACAATATTCTGGATGCAGGCAAACGCGGCTGGCTGGCTATTGACCCAAAAGGCTTACTGGGTGAACGGGGCTTTGACTATGCCAACCTGTTTTGTAACCCAGATTACCCCACAGCCACGCAGCCCGGACGTTTTGCCGCTCAGGTACATCTTGTTTCTGAAGCGGCCCAATTGCAGCCAAAGCGCCTTCTGGCATGGGTAGCCGCATGGGCAGGCTTATCGGCAATCTGGCATTTAGGTGCAGCCGAAAATGCAGACACTGCCCTTCACATTGGCGAATTAGCCCTTCAAGCTTTGCGCGCCTAATTTCTCAAGCTGCCCAATTTTCTAACGCTTTACTTGACACCCAAGCTTTTTCCCCATATTTATGGCCTAGAAACCGCATATCACTTTCTTTTTTGCTTGAGGTTAACTATGGTTTACTGCCTGGATGAGGAAAGCGCCAAGGCTGCCAAGACAATAAGTGATACCATGCTGGCCATATTCCAACGCTCAGATATATATGAATCTTTCACCTATTTACTCCAGGAGCTTCTTACCCGCAAAATCCGCGTAGAAGTCTTACATGCCAGCTATATGGATTTTAAAACGGGCGATTTACTGCCTTTGCTGGAAATAACCAAACAAGGCAAAGCCGTCTTGCTGGAAAAACGCCGTTTGGACTTTCAGCTTGTGCCGCCCCAGATGATGGAAAACCCTGAAGAACCGTTTTTGCATATCATCCATGATGTCAGCATGGAAACACGCGGGGATGAAATGCTTATACGGCGCTATAGAAACATACGTTCTGTAGTAAGTGTGCGCCTTGCCATGCAAGAGGGCATAGCGTTTATTTGCAGCTTATTTGCAGAAGCGCCGTACGCTTTTGGGGAACAAGATGCGCATTTGCTCCAAACTGTGTTATCCCCGTTTTCCGGCGTGCTGGCCTATATGTTGCCTAATTCCTCCCTTCCCACGCCACTTCCGGATATTGAGGAAGATTTGCCCCTGCTCACCCAGGGCAGCATTATGTCCCAGGTATGGCGGCAAGTACAAAAAGTGGCAGAAACAGATTCTACTGTGCTTATTGTGGGGGAAACAGGTACAGGGAAGGAGCTTGTGGCGCGCGCCCTGCACAGGCAATCGCTCAGAAGTCATTTCCCGCTGGTCATTGTTAACAGCGGGGCCATAGCTGAAAGCCTTATGGACAGCGAATTTTTTGGGCACGAACGCGGGTCTTTTACGGGTGCCATAACCAACCATGAAGGTTTTTTTGAACAAGCCAATGGGGGCACACTTTTTTTAGATGAAGTGGGGGAACTTTCTGCCTCCGCCCAGGTACGCCTTTTGCGTGTGCTGGAGCGCAAAGAAATTGTGCGTGTTGGCGGGCTGCGCCCAATAAAGGTGGATGTGCGTATTATTGCCGCCACCCACAGAAATTTACCTGCTATGGCAATGGCAGGAACCTTCAGGCAGGATTTACTTTTTCGCCTCAATGCCTTTCCTGTGCGCGTGCCCTCCCTACGGGAACGGCATTTGGACATTGTGCCCCTCACCCATTTTTTTATCAATAAATATGCGCGAAAAATGGGCTTAACCCTCAAACAGGGGCCAAGTGCAGACGAACTTTTAAAGCTTAGCATGTATGACTGGCCCGGCAATGTGCGGGAGTTAGAGCATGTTGTGGAGCATGCCCTTATTTCCGCCCGCACAGGCCAAACCTGCGGGAAAATACAGTTTACTCTTAACCCGCTTTCCGGCCCCACTGTGCATGACAATGCCCTTATGTTTGATGCCCCTTACAGCGTGGGTTCCAGAGAGAATGCGCAAACAACAGAGCAAAACATCTGCCACCCACCTGCTGCCAACATGGCAAATTTGGCAAGGCCTACCAGTTATGAGGGACATGCCAGGCTATCTGGGCTGGTCGGGCATGAAAAACTGCTCAGCCAGCAAGCGGAAACCTTTGTGCTGGATGTTTCCAACTGGCCTTCTTTAGATGAGCTTATGCGGCGTTACCTCACTCTTGCATTAGAAAAATGCCAGGGCAGAATAGAGGGACCAAAGGGTGCTGCCACTCTTCTAAACATGCACCCTAATACATTCCGCGGGAAATTAATGCGTTTAGGGGTTGAGTTTAAAAGAAAATCTGCCCCAGCATAATAAAACCACCTAAAAACGTGGTTTATAAAAAAACCACCAAAATATCCACCTGTATGCGTGGATATTTTTTTATCCCTTTTCTAATAAGCCGATTTTACTATACGTTCATTTTGGCACAACCTTTGCTTATGCATGTTATGCTCACTCATTGAGGAGTAGAAAATAACGCTCTTGGAGGAATAGTACCATGCGTAATGCCATTGTTATCATGTTCGACAGTTTGCAACATAACTACCTGGGTTGCTACGGCAATACCTGGATAAAAACCCCCAACATGGATCGCCTTGCCAAAGAAGGCGTGCTTTTTGAAAACTGCTATACAGAAGGCCTGCCCACCATCCCTTGCCGCCGCG
>CAZPTC010000068.1:0-10292 GCA_964589455.1 uncultured Desulfovibrionaceae bacterium
CCTCCACCCTCCATCAAAAAACTTTTTTAATGGGGCGTGGCAGGTTGTAGCAGATAGTTTATAGAATAGTGTGCATCATAAGATACAGGGGGCTAAAACCCAAAGCCCGGTTCATGTATCTCCCATTCTCGGAGAGTCGCTTTGGCGCGTAAATAATCGTCCCGCAGAAGCCCAGGTTTTATGCTGATAGAGCCGTCTTCGCCAAATTCAAACAAAACCTTTGTCCCCTTCTCTCTGATAGCCGCCAAGTTTTTTTCGGAGCTTGCAAGTATACTGTCTGGCAATGCCCTCGCCGTAGCCCCCGTTAATACACCGTTCTTGGTGATGGAAATGCCAGATGCATTTTCCGCGTTGTTTAAGTCAGCTTCGCCAGGCAATCCATTTTTTGTGCCGCTTTGGTCGCCATTTTGCCCGTTGTCTTGTCCGTTATTCGGGGAGGAATTATTTTCCTGCATGGCCCGCGACAAACGGTAGGCTTCTGCAGAAATGGTTACAGAATCCGTTTTGTTTGAAAAGCCCGCACTCTTTTGACCTTCAGCTTCCCGCTCTTGGCGAATACGCTGTATGCCTACTGTTTCTTCAGTATTCTGGGTTTGAAAGAGATTGCTGAGACCTGAAATACCCATAGCGTCCTCCTAAACAGCACGGTAAAAAATTCCGCTTAAAGTTTGTTTAGACGCATTAAGCATATATTGTGCCATTGCTGGCCGGATTGTTTTTTCTCCTGAAGCAGTGCCGGGGCCGCACCACTTATCAACTGGTATTCTTTCTGGTAGTATTACTTCTGGATATACCGCTTGGAATTTTGCACCATGCGTATGGGGCTGTGCTTTTGGAAGTACTGTGCCACCACATCCGCATCTATAATCGCGGAGTTATCTGTGGGGATTAACGGGTTTTTCCCCAGCAGACTGTATGTATCCCCACCACCATACAGAAAACTGTATGTGATAAGAGTATAGGTGTTTTCTGGCACTATACGCTGCTCTTGTGCAGAGGCTTCAGGTGTTGCCCCGGCTGCCACACGCGGGGTAAGGTATGCCGCCACCAGGTGCTCCCCTTGCGGTTTTGTGCTGTCACGTTCTATACGCAAGCCCGCTACCTGTAAAAAACCGCGGCCTTTATTAGTCTCCAGCGCGTCCAGACTTTGGGAAAGCACGGCCAGCAAATCTGCTCCGCTTATGGTGGTTATGGCCATAGTATTGCCAAATGGTATGGTGTTAATAATATCGCCCTTGGTCACATTGCCCTGCGGCAATGGGTTGCGTATGCCACCTGCATTCACAAAGGCTATTTGCGCCCCATAAGGCTCCCCATACTCTAAAAACGCATCCGCTATCAGCATGCCTGTAAGGCAATCTGTTGAAAAACAGGAATCTGGGGCATTAGGCAAGCCTTCTGACTCCAGTTTGCCAACCACATCCTTGGTATAATGCTGCACCTTCTGTATCATATCCGTCACTATAGCCTTCATGGCCGCATTATCCGGCCAAGCGACATCTAAAAAAAGCGGCGCGCCTTGTATTTTTTCCGGCAGGCCTTCTGGCGAAAAGCGTATATTCAAATTGCCCACAAATTGCATGCCATTCATGGCGGTTACCACTAAAACAGGCTTGCCTTCCGTATTGGTGGTAAGGGTGGGGTAGGGGCCTTTTGGTTCATACGCGCCTGTTGTTTGGGAAGCTAAAAATGTGTGGCTGTGCCCACCTACAATAAGCGAAACCCCACTACTTTCCTGCGCCAGGGCTATATCTTCCTCATACCCAATATGTGTAAGCAAAATAAGGGTATCATACTGCGCATAATCCTGCTTAAGGGCCTCCATTGCTATGGTTAAACCTTCAGCAGGGGGTAAAAACTGCATGTCTTTGCATGGGGAGGAAGACGTGGGAACCGTGTGCGTGGTAAGCCCTACTATGGCGTAAACCCTGCCCCCTTTTTCCACAAGTGTGTAGGGTTTAAGCATGCCTTGCAGAGCGCAGCTTTCCCCGGGGTTAATATTGGCGGCAACTGTGGGTATGCCCGCTTTGTCTGTGGCTTTAATATGCCCGGCAAGTACATCGCAACCGCGGTCAAATTCATGGTTGCCAAGTGCCAGCGCGTCATACGGCAGAGTGGAAAAAACGCTGTTTACCCCGTCTTCCTTCAAGGCTGCAAAAAAAAGCGAACCCTGAAAACGGTCGCCAGCGTCTAAAATAAGCGCGTTTTCAGCCTTTGCCTGCTCCAGCACTGTTGCCAGTGGGGCAGCACCGCCTACACAGTCTTCTGCAAATTCCATACACACGCGGCCTTGGGCATTAATACCCGCAAAAGTGCTGTGGGTATCATTGGTATGGTAAAGCAAAAGGGTGTTTTGGCTGGTAATATTGTCAGGCGCAAGGGACAAAGTTCCTTGTGGCACAACGCCAAAAAGCATATAAAGAAAAAAGGGGGCAAGAAAACTAAAATGGGAAATCATCAAGCACCTTATTCTGAAGCTAAAGTGAAGGGGTTAAGGCTGTGTTTCACAACGGCTTACCAGTGAAAGAAAGTCATCTGTATTTTCATCCCACTGCAAAAGTTCGCCACTGTCCAAGTCAAAATACCAGCCATGCAGCGCTAATTGACCAGATTCCACAGCTTCTCGTATCCAGGGAAAGGTAAGTAAGTTTTCTAAAGAAATGCGTATGCCCCACATTTCGCAGGCTCTGCGACGTTCTGCGGGGGAAGCATTGGGCAGCAGCATATTCACTATGTCGCGTGCGCGGCGTATAACCTGCATCCATACGCTTAAAAACTCATCGTGGCGGTTTTGGGTTTCATCTAATAAAGATTGCACCCCCCCGCATTCTGCATGGCCCATAACAATAATATCGCGCACGTTAAGGTAACGCACCGCGTATTCTAAGGCGGCGCTGACCCCGTGGTAGTTTCTGTCAGGTGCGTATGGGGGCACAATATTGGCCACATTGCGGATAACAAAAAGATCCCCGGGGTGGCTGTCTGTAAGCTGCACGGGGTCTACCCGTGAGTCGCTGCACGCAATAACAAGAGCCAGTGGGTTTTGCCCTTCTGCAAGGTCTGCATATAGGTTATTATCTACACAAAACCAGCGCTTTTGGAAGCGTTGGAAGCCAGCGGCAAGGCGCGTAAGCACAGCCTGGCCCTGTCTGGCTGATTGCCCCTTTTCAGGGGTTTCTTGTTCTTTGTCCTCAAGTGGCATGAGGTGTATGCTCCAAAAAAATAGTTAAAAATAGGAGGGATGAAGGTAACACGGAAGAGCAAAGGGCTTTCGCGCGCCACCACACAGTATATTGCATATACGCCAAAGGGGCAGTGCGTCAAGGGTTTTGCGCTACCAGTTCTGGCTACAAAAACACCTTATTATTCCACACAGCACTTTTTTTTGTCTATGCCTAAAACCTGCATACGGCTTTTAAGGGTGCTGGGGTTAATGCCAAGTAGTTTAGCGGCGCCTTTTTCTCCGTGTATCACGCCATTTGTTGTTTGCAGTACACCCTTTATGTAGCGCCTGTTTATTTCATCCAGAGGGAGTATGCCACTTGGATTTTCTTGACTAACAGAGAGTATGGTCTGACTTTTTTCCTGATTGAAAGGCACAAACACAAGGGGATTGTTTTTTATCTGGGCCATAATAAGCGCGTATTCCAGAGTGTGGATAAGCTCCCGCACATTGCCCTTCCATTCTGCCTGCGTGCATGCAGTGATAAATTCTGGGGGCATCTGGGGGGTGCTGGCAAGGCCCAGTTTTTCGCATAGCTGCCGTATGTAATAGGTAACAAGAATGGGTATGTCTGTGCGCCGCTCTCTAAGGGGGGGGATATGCAGGGGAAAGGCCGCAAGGCGATAGTATAAATCTGCCCGGAATGTGCCTTCTTCTACCATGGCGTACAAGTTTTTATTTGTTGCCGCAAGTATACGCACATCTACCATGCGGGCGCGTGTGCTGCCCACGGGGTTTACTTCCCCATTCTCCAGCACACGCAGCAGACGTACCTGCGAATCTAAGGGCAATTCCCCTATTTCATCCAAAAAAAGGGTGCCTGTATGGGCATCTTTAAAATAGCCGCTGCGGTTTTCTGTTGCACCGGTAAATGCCCCTTTTTCATGCCCAAAGAGTATGCTTTCTATAAGTGTTTGGGGCAGGGAACCGCAGTTTATTTTTAAAAAAGGCGCATTTTTGCGGGGTGAAAGGTGGTGCAGTGTTTCTGCCACCAATTCTTTGCCCACGCCTGTTTCCCCTGTAATAAGCACTGTTGTGGAAAGCGGGGAAATTTTTTCAATAAGTTGCAATTCCTGGGTAAGGCCGCGGCACATGCGCAAAAGGTCGTGGCTGTTTTTTTGCTTTTGGAAGTACACATTGCCAAGGGGCATTTGCGGCAGGGCAAAAAGCGCTTCTAAAATGCGGCGTACATCGCGCGAGGCCATAAGGCAAGGGGCTACATCTTCCACCGTAAACGCATTTTCTTCATGCGACATAAGGGAAATATACATATCTCTTGTGGGCTTTTCTTCTACAGAAAAGGTAAGAATGCTGTTATACCCCACATGGCGCGCTTTAATGGGTATGGCGCGGGGGGAGTCGCTTCTGGCAAGCAAAAAAACATCGCCACTGAAGTTTGCAGATTCCATGCGGGTAAATTCGTAATTCCATACAGCGTGCCCAATAGATGCGGCGCTTGTTACCTCTGAATACGCTTCTGCAATGTCAATAACATCTACCCCAGGGGCACCCATTGTGCATAATAATAAATCTACAGGCAAATAATAGTTAATTTGTTGTAATAAATAGACAAAAGCTTGTTGTACACTACCTTCTCTGGCAAGCAGGGAAGCTCCGTGGTTGGTAAGATTTATCCACTCTGTTTCCTTGTGCCACCTTTGCATATTCTTTCCCTTTTTATAGCGATATTTCGCTATACTGAGTGACGATAATTTCTACATGTGTTATAAATAGATACTATGCTATTTTATTTTTTGCAAGGAAATATCGTCGTACTGAAAAAATGGAAATTCCCTGTTAAGCGCAATATATCAAGCAAAATGTCATGGCATGATTCCTGCTTTCGCTTAATAATGCCATACGCAAAATGCGCAGGCTTTTTTGAACCATTCACTCGAGGAGATTCCTATGCTGCAAAACGCTATTGTGCTTATGATGGACAGTTTGCAATTTAACTACTTGGGCTGTTACGGTGGTAACTGGTGTAAAACCCCCAATATGGACCGCCTTGCGCGCGAAGGGGTTTTGTTTGAAAATGCCTATTCAGAAGGTTTGCCAACAGTGCCAGTACGCCGTGCCATGCATACAGGCCGTTTTACGCTTCCTGTGGCGGGCTGGGTACCCCTTTCTATGGAAGACACAACAATAGCAGACCTTTGCTGGGGCCGCCCTATAGACACAGCCCTGGTGTTTGACTGCCCCATGTACCGTTTGCCAAAATTTGGCTATACACGCGGTTTTGACAAAGTGTGGTTTTTACACGGCCACTGCGCAGACTACCATTTTTATTCAGAAGACCCGCTTCTCCACTATAAATTTGAAGATTTTTATGACCCCGCCGTCATTAAAGAAACCATCAGACGTGGTGGCGGCACTACTGCCCATCTGGATTCCATGCGCCATGAAATAGAATGTTACCTGCGTATGCGCCAGACTGGCCTGGGCACAACGCCGGAAACCCGCTATATCAGCGTGCTTATGAAAGAAGCTGTGCGTTACTTGGAGCAGGTAGACCGCAACAAGCAATTCTACTTGTGGATAGACAGCTTTGACCCCCATGAGCCTTGGGATCCGCCATCTGTTTACTCTGAAGATAAAAAATGCCCCTATGACCCCGACTACACGGGTTGCCAGTCTTTCTACGCAGGTTGCGACGTTGTGCCCAAGGATGGCAGCTTAGACCGCCACATTGAACACGTGCGTATGTTATTTGCAGAACTTATTACCATTTGCGACACAGCCCTTGGCCACCTTATGGATGCCATGCGCCGCCTTGGTTTTGAGCAGAACACCCTGCTGCTGATTACGGCTGACCACGGCGAACCCTTTGGTAATGGGGAACACGGGCACGGCATTACAGGTAAATGCCGCCCCTGGCCGTATGAAGAGCTGGTGCATATACCCCTTATTATCCGCGCTCCAGGTCTGCCGGCTGGCAGGCGTGTGAAGGGTTTTGTGCAGTCTGTAGACGTGGCCCCCACAATCTGCGACTGGCTTGGCATTGGCGTACACCCCGATATGCAGGGCAAGAGCCTTTTACCCTTATGCCGCGGCGAAGCTGAAAGTGTACGCGACTGGGCAATTGCTGGCTACTACGGCTATTCCTGGTCACTTATCACCGATGAATGGTCGTATATACACTGGCTGCAACCAGGGCAGGATCCCATGCAAGCCCTGTTTGACATGTACGCCAAAACCTTAAACGAAACTTCCGCCTATCTTAACCAGTTAGAAGGTTCCAAAGGTGCTGCTCTTGCAGAAGTGCTGAATGATATGGCTGAAGACAAGAAAAACAAGCCTGAGTATGATGCAAAAGCCAGCCTTTCTGAAACAGAAGCCGCCTACAAAGCTTCTATCACAACAGATGGTGCTGACCAATGGACATGCACACCCGGCAGCACTGTAGAAATTCCTGAAACAGATGAACTCTACAAGCGCAAGACCGACCCCTTCCAACTGCACAATGTTATTGAGCAATACCCGGATGAAGCCCGTGCTATGCTTCGCAGGCTGAAGGAAATAATGGCTGAGTTGCGTGCAAGTTAAAATAACTGCCTGAAGTCCTGGGCATTTCTCCCTTTATTTCCGTGGGGGGAATGCCCAATAAAAAAAACATCCCCTGCCTCTCCTGTTTTAGCAAAGGAAGAGAGAGGCAAGGGAGCCCCATATTAAGGAGTATGTATGCAAGAATTAGGCTCTGCGCCTTATCCTTTTGTTTTAATTGTCTCCATTGGCTGGGTTGCTATTTTTCTTCTTCTTGGCGTTATTTTGCGGGTTACTGTACCCTTTTGCAAAAAATACCTTATGCCTGCCTGTATGGTGGGTGGCCTGGTAGGCTGTATTGTCGCCAATTCTGGTGTTTTTTCGTATTTTGGGCCATTCGCACCAGATTCTTTCACCCTGCAAATGGTTATTTACCATTTGTATAACATGACCTTTGTATGCTTTGGTCTTACCGGTTTTGGTGTTACTGCCCAAAAAGGGCTTATGCGTAACACCATGCGTTTAACTTTTTTAACAACCTCTGTTTCTTATGTACAGTGCGCTATAGGTATTTTACTTATTGCAGGGTACAATGTTATTTTTGATACCGCATTATTAGAGAGCGTTGGCCACATTATGGACAGGGGCTTTTCCTCTGGCCCTGGCCCTGCTATGGCTGTTGGCGCAGCGTGGGAACAAGCAGGCTTTGCCAATATGGTAAGCCTTGGCCTTGCATTTGCCGCAACGGGGTATATTGCGTCTATTGTCTTTGGCATCCCGGCTGCTAACTACATCATGCGGAAAAAGGGCACCTCTGTCAAGGGTGTGCCTGCACCAGAGCATGAGCAAAAGGGCATTTATCCAGAAGGGGAATGCCCACCAGCAGGCGTTATGCATTTTATGGTCTCTAATATAGACAGCATGTCTTTCCAAATGGGCCTTATTTGCATAGGGTATGTGCTGGCGTATGCCATGATAACTGGCCTTGCCCTTATTTTTCCTATTCCCCCAAAAATTATGGGTATGTTGTGGAGCCTGTTTGCGGTTATTTTTTGTCTGCCAGCAGGTCTTATTATCCGGGAAATATTACTTAAGCGGGTGTTTAAGGCACAGGCACTTTTTGACCAGGGCTGCCACAGCCGCGTGTTAAATGTTCTGGTAGACTTTGTCGCAGTAGCGGCCCTTGTGGGTATCCAAATTGGCGTTGTGCGCGAATGGTGGACCATTATTTTCCTGGGTTCAGTCGGGTGTGGTGTTGTGACTATTTTCTATCTGTGGGTCATGACTCGCAAAAACCTGGACTTTGCAGAAGAGCGCTTTTTGGGACTTGTGGGACTTTCCACAGGCACTATTACCTCTGGCCTTGTGCTTGTACGCATGGTGGACCCAGAGTACAAAAGTACAGTCCCGTACGAACTTGGGCTTATGGCGCTGCCCAGCCTTGTGTTCAGCATACCGCTTATGGTTGTTGTAACACCCCTTATGTTTGGGCAGGTTTACTACGGCACTTCCTGGACAATACCGCTTCTTGCCTGCGTGGGCGTGGTTATTGTGTATACGGGTATTGCCCTGCTGCCCTTCTGGAAGGTTAATGGCAAGGTGGCAAAGTTTTAATATTACTCTGCTCTGCACAGCACGCAATGTGCATGTGGTGCAGACACCCGCTGCGCTATATTCACCTTGTAGAGAAAAAGGGAGATGATACCAAACTCCCAAGCCCCCGGAGCGCATACGCACCGGGGGCTTTTGTATGCGTACATGGAGCAAAAATCCTTTATGCTACAGAAAAGCCATAAGCTCTTTTTCAGACTTAACGCCCAGCTTGCTGTACGAAGCGGCTAACAGGCTCTCCCTTTCTTCAAAAGAAACAGCCCAGTTATCCAGCATCTCCTGCTTGCTGTAACCTTGCAGGGTAAGGTATAAAACGGCGTTTTCTTCTGCATTCAGCTTGTCAAATGGCAGGGTGGAAGCGCCATTTGCAGAAAAAAGATGGGCTGGGAATGTGAAAGGGGGGGTATCAGAAGGTACGTTGTGCGCTTGCGCTTTTGCCTGCTCATTTGTGTATGGCACAAAAAATGTATCTGATACGGAAATAAAGCGCAGTTTGTGTATATTCCTATACAGATATTCCGTAAGTAAAACCGCAATGCCTGCGTATAGGGCGTATAGAATGACCCTGCTGTTTTGGAAAACAAAGGCGGTCGCTTCATTGAATATTATTGCTTCAATCATAAGAGCAATAATAATATACAATGTCACATAGGTTGAGGGGAGTATTTTAGCAGCAATGATTCCAAGAATAACTATGCATCCTGAAAAAACATACATACCGCCAAGCAATACACACGCGATAGGAGCAAAAAATGGATAATAGAGGGAAGCAACGGCGGCTAATGCGCCTAGTGCTGCAAAACGCAGCATAAATATACTGTAGCGGAAGGGGGAAACAGAAAAATATTTCCACATAATACCTAAAAATACAGCTAAAATGCCAGCGGATACATTGCTGAGTAAAGTGCCATTGGGTACACTTTTGGCAAAATTTTCTGCAAAAAAGTAAAGCGCATAGGCAAAAGTAAGGCTATAGAATATATTGCGGACAAATTTTTTGGGGTAGGGGATACGTTGCTCACGTGTTACAGGTGCTGGCCATGCTGTTTTGGGCAAAGCGTACAGAAAAATGGCCAGTAAAAAAAGCCCTGCAAGAAGTGCCATTTGTATGAACCAGTAGGGAACAGAAGCAGCAAGGTATTTGTAGCAGGCATACAGCAAATAATACAAAGCCCCGTATGCCACCAGTTCTTGCCATGCTGTTTTAATGGAAAACAGGTTCAAAGTAATTGCCCCAACTGCTACAGCCAAAAAACCGGTGCAGAACCCGGCAGCATTAAAAAGATACAGGATGACAGTCTGCTCAAAGTTAAAAAACAAAAGTGTCATGCACACAATACCTATGGCTGTAGCAATTTTAGCAAGAAGAACGGAGTGCTTCACGCAAAAAATGTATGTGCCAACTCCTAAAAGCATTCCCAATGAAGGAAAAAGAAAAATCTCCTCATTTACCAGAGGAAGGGCTTGTGTTTTACCCAGTAAAAGCACCGGATTTTGAGAGAACGCAAAAATATTAACAGTAAGGGCAAAAAGTATGCCAGAGCATAAGGGCAGTAAAGGCAGGTTTACACGCAACAAATTATTTTTACGCAGTTTTTCGCTATAGGCGCTGTTTATCTGCATGGTTTTTGCGGTGTCTTCCATATACGCTTCTCCTTATTGTGAAACTTTTAACGTAACAAAACCTTAGCAAAAAACATGCGTTATGGCAAGTAAGACTCCTTATTTGGCCAATTTTTCTGCTTCAGGCAGGGGGGGCAACAAACTTGACGCATGGCATTCCTTGCGTTACCATTAACACAAAGTTTTGGTAATCCCCAGTTTTTAGTTTTTTGTTTTTTTGCCTGGCTTTGTTTGTTCTCTCAAAAAAAGGATAGAGGAAGATGGAAAAAGTAAAAAACGCTATTGGTGTCATGTTTGACAGTTGGCAGTTCAATTACAATGGCTGTTACGGAAATGACTGGATTAAAACCCC
>CAZPTC010000069.1:0-10224 GCA_964589455.1 uncultured Desulfovibrionaceae bacterium
TTCCAGCCATGCGTAGTTGTCATCAGTCACCAGGGCTGCAAGGTCTTCGCATGGCAGGATTGCGCCAACATTAATAGAAAGGGCCCCAATGGAAGGCATGGTAAAATCTGCGCGGATATCTGTAGGCTGGCCTTTAAAGCCTAGTTTAACATCCAAGTCTACACTCAAAGCGGGGTTTTCCGGCACCATAGTACGTATGGCAGCTTCTACCTTGGCATCATTAATATACATTTCTTCCATGAACATATCCAGAAGCATAGATTTGTCCAGAGACATGCCGTTAAGCTTCAGGCGGGCAAGCAGGGGGTTGGCGTAATCAAATGTAGACTCTACAGATTCCATTTTGAAATTGGTCTTATAATCTGTACCGTGGTAATCTATAAGTTTTTGCGGGTTTTCTACAGGCTTGCCATCAGAGGAAACCAGTATGTCCTGCATGGTTAAGCTTTGGTAAAAGGGCTGTACCAGATAAATTTGCTTGTACCAGTCCATTATTGCCTCTGTTGCGGCATACTGATCTTGTTCCATGAGCATGCTAATTTGGTTTAGCGCCATAAGCTGCTTTGCATCAGGGTATGTTATACCCTTTACATCCATGCGGGCAAAAGAAAATACGCCTGTCATATCGGGAGCAAAGAAGGACATAACAAAGTCATTTACAAAGCTATTGGCTTTTGTTGCTGTGTAATCTGTAATGCCAGATGTGCCAATATGCATGGAAAATACTTTTTCATCGCTTTGGTAGGCAACCATATCCATGTTCTTTACAGCGCTATTGCTGAAGGTAATAGCAAGAGCTTCTTCAAAATAGGCCTGGCCCATAGGGTCTTGCATATAGGCGTTAAGCATGCGCGCGGCGTTCATAGTGAAGTTTTCCACAAAGAACGACTCTATAGTCATATCAAATTTCATGTTTGCAGAATCTTTAAAGGCCATTTTGGCATCGCGCACTTCAAAATAGTCAGCAAACTTCTCACCCTTAGGGGTTTTGGGGTCTATTGTTGCAGGGTTATAGCCTTCCATGCGCATGGAGCCTATAGAGCTTGTTATATCCATGCCCTGATAGGTACTGGTTATGTCCATTTTTTCTACATTGAGTGTATTAGAAAAATAACTGTACGATACCTTGCCAAGAGTAGCCTTGGTGGGCGCTGGTTGGTTTTCTACATATTGGCGAAAGGCGGTTTCTACTTTTTTTTCCATTTGGCCAACTGCGATATACCCGCCGCCTAATGCGACAACGGCAATGGCAGCAACACCAATAAGGAGATTTTTTGTTTTCATACTGGCACCTCGTTAATTTTGTATGCAAAAAGGCAATACGTCGTTATAGTATAGTCTGTTTCAGAAGAAATAGCAATCAAGGTTTTTGTCATAAAGATACATAACATACCACTGTTGAAAGAGTTACGTATTTTTTTTTCTCTCTACATTCAGGTTTTTGGCTGCATATAAAAAAGCCTCTTTTGGAAAAATGCATTTCTGCAACTTGATTTTTCCTGACGCATCTGCTATAAAGCAAGCAAGAATTTCTCTGGAGGCAGGCAAAGCTCGCTCCCCGGCATTTTTTGTACAAAATCAGGGTTTGCTGCTGAAAGTGTGTTTCCGGCATACGCCGGAAGTGGTGCTCTTCTTAATATGGAAGCGCTAGGCTATACCTTATTCTTAAGGTATTGGACGTCAACTCTTTCTTCTTAAAACCTACAGGAGCGTAATAATGGCAACTCTTTCTGTTTCGTATTCCCGCAATGGCGATGTGCACAAAATCGAAACCGGCAATGCCGCTTTAGGCACTCTGGTTATTGATAATACAGGCATTCCTGCAGATGCACGCGGCGGCACAGCTAAGCAACTGCTGGCTTCTTCTGCCCTGTTTTGCTACTGCTCTGCCCTTGTAAGCGCCTTAGATGCCAGAGGCGTGAAATACGGCGAGCTTAAGGCCACCGCTACCCTGGAAACCGGTAATAATAACGATGGCCAGGGGCGCGTAAAGTCTATACATATTGATGTTGCTGTACCCCTTTCTGAGGAAGATGCTTCCACCTTTGAGCGTGTTGAAAAAATTATGAAGCAGGGCTGCCTTGTTACTGGCTCTCTCCATGAAGGCATCCACATGACCTACGCTCTTTCACCTGAATACGACGAGGACTAGTATGCGTATTACCATTATTGGTGCAGGCCCCGGCGGGTACACCGCCGCTTTTGATGCTGCCAAAAAAGGCGCCGAAGTTACCCTGGTAGAAGCCCAATGGCTGGGCGGCACCTGCTTAAACTGCGGTTGCATACCAACAAAAACCCTTAAAGCCAGCGCAGAAGCTCTGGAAACCGCACACCGTGCCACAGAGTTTGGACTTTCCGGCTCTTGCGATGTTAAGGCAGACATGCCTGCCATTGTTGCCCGCAAACGCCGCGTTTCTGAAACTTTGCGCGGTGGTTTGGAAAAAACCTGCGCCAAATTGAAAGTGCGCCTGGTTATGGGGCGTGGCCAGGTTATCAGCGCCTCCCTTGTTCGCGTTACCCTGCCAGATGGCAGCACAGAAGATATTGCCTCTGATAAAGTTATTATCGCCACAGGCTCCTCTTCCCTCAATTTGCCCGCCCTGCCCATTGACCACAAGCGCATCCTCTCCAGTGACGATGCCCTGGAAATGGATCACGTGCCCGCCCGCCTTATTATTGTTGGCGGCGGTGTTATTGGGTGCGAACTGGCCTTTATATTCAAGGCCTTTGGCTCTGATGTTACAGTTGTGGAAGGCCAGGACCGCCTTTTACCTGTACCCTCCATTGACGACGAAATGTCCAAGCTGCTCCAGCGCGAAATGAAGAAAAAAGGCATTAATGTGGAGCTTTGCCGCACAGTTAACGCCAGTGAAGTTACCCCCACAGGCGTTAAAGCCGTTCTTGGCCCCAGCCCCTTCCTTGCGGAAGTGCCGGAATCTGCCAAAAAAGAAGCTGTGCTGGAAGCAGACTGCCTTTTTGTCACAGTTGGGCGCGTTCCTCATACCCAAGGCCTTGGCCTTGCCGAAGCCGGTGTAGAGTGCGACAAGCGTGGTTACATTATTGCCGACGATTATTTGGAAACCAATGTTCCCGGTATCTTTGCCATTGGCGACATACTTGGACCCGCCCGTATTATGCTGGCACACATGGCTGTTTTTGAAGGCTTTGCCGCAGTAGATAACTGCCTGAATCCCAAGTCTAAAAAAATTGCGTACGATGTTATCCCCTCTGGTGTCTTTACCTCGCCAGAAGTTGCAGACGTGGGCCTTACAGAAGCCCAGGCTAAAGCCAAAGGCTTTAACTGCCAAACCAGCCTCTTCCAGTTCCGCGAACTGGGCAAAGCCCAAGCTATGGGCGAACTGGCCGGCGTGTTTAAGCTTATTGCAGATAAAGACACAGGGAAACTCCTAGGTGCCCACTTTGCAGGTGCCCACTCCACTGACCTTATCGCGGAAGCTGCCCTTGCCCTTCAGCTTGGTGCTACTATCCACGATATTGCAGAAACCGTACACGCCCACCCCACACTTGCGGAAGGCGTCATGGAAGCTGCCCATTTGATGTGATGCGTTGGGGAGGGGGAAAGGAACTTTTTGTAAAAAGTTCCTTTCCCCCTCCCCAAACCCCTCCCCCTTTCCTCAAAAACATTTCATTGGGTTTGTGGGGGGAAATGTGCAGAAAGTGTAAACTTTCTTGAAAAATTCACCTTTAAGCTTGCAGGGAAGAAGCATTTCTGCCTTGTAGGAGGAGTTCGTGTATGAAAGCCCTTGCTGATGTAATTTTGCCAGATGACCGTAAGTACACCGATGAACATGTGTGGGCCAAAAAGGAAGGGGATGAAGTTGTTTTGGGTATAAGCGATTTTGCCCAGGATCAACTTGGCGAAGTGGTGTTTGTAGACCTGCCTAAAGTGGGCGATTCCTTTGCTGCCGCAGAAGGTTTTGGCACCGTGGAATCCATTAAAAGCGTCAACACCCTGTTTATGCCTGTAAAAGGCACCGTTACCGCAGTAAATGACGCTTTGGACGCAACCCCTACTCTGGTGAATGTTGGCTGCTACGACAAAGCCTGGATGCTGCGCATTAAACCCGACAATATGGCCGATATAGACTCTATGCTTGCCGCAGACGCCTACCGCACCCTTTTGAATAAATAATACTGCCGGTTACTTGCTGGCTTTGTCAATACGCTTAAGGCCGCTGGGTTTGCCCAGCGGCCTTAAAGTTTCCATAAAAATTTTTATTGCAGGTACAGGGGAAAGAGGGTAGGGTTCCGTTGCTGATAATCCCCCAACTTTTAGGAAAGGTTATGAAAAGAAAACTTCTTGTTATACTGTTGTGTGTGGCTGCTTTTGGTCTTTTTGGCATGGGTGGCAAGGCGGAGGAGCCTGCCAAGGCCCCTGTTATTGGTATTGTTAACACGGCTCAGCTTTATGAAAAAAGTGATGGTGCCAAAAAGGGTATGGAGCGCCTTGAGAAAGTGCAGGCAGATGCCATTGCCCGTTTAGAAACCATGCAGGCGGAATTAGCCGCTGCTCAGGAAGCCAAAGATGAAGCCAAAGTAAAAGAACTGGAAGCTTCTTTGCAAGAAAATTTGTACAAAATGCAAGCGGTGTTAACCGCTGAACAGGAAAAAGTGGTTGGCGTTCTGCAAAAGGTTATGGATGAAGTTATGCAGGCCTATAGGCAGGAAAAGGGCCTTACCGCAATTTTGGCGCATGAAACTGTGCTTACATTTGATAGTGCGGCAGATGTGACTGAAGATATTATTAAAGCGCTGAATGCCAAAACCATTGATTTTGGTGCCGTGCCTACATTTGACGCTGCCCCTGCTGCTGCCGCTCCTGGTGCGCCAAGTGCTGCCCCTGCTGAAGCTGCTACCCCCGCTACCCCGGCTGCCCCATCTACTGACAAGCCCGCTGCCCCTGCTGCAGAAGCACCGGCACCCGCTGCGCCTGCTGAAAAGCCAGCCCAGTAACGCTCTCTTTACTCCATAAATAAAAGCCACGGGTTTACCGTGGCTTTTTTGTTATCTGAACTTTCAGGCAGACTTTTGATAAAAAGTTTTTTGGTGGAGGGGATGGGGGTTTGGGGGAAGGGGAGGCCCCTTTTGTTCACAAAAGGGGTTCTCCCCTTCCCCCAACTCTCTCCACTCCCCAAAAATCTTGTTATTTCTCCATTTGGCCGGCCATGATACGTTGGTGTCCCACAATAATTTCCTGTACAATTTCTGGTTTTGCAAGGGTGGTGGTATCGCCGATATTTTCGTATTCGCCTGCGGCAATTTTGCGCAAAATACGGCGCATAATTTTCCCAGAAAGGGTTTTAGGCAGGTCGGTAACAAACTGTATACGTTCTGGGGAGGCAAGGGCGCCAATTTTGTTGCGCACCCAGTTACGCAATTCTTTGCGCAGTTCTTCTGTCCATTCCACGTTATGTTGCAGGGCAACGTAGGCGTAAATGGCTTCGCCTTTAATTTCGTGGGGCATGGGCACAACGCCGGCTTCGCCAACGGCTGGGTGGGCCACAAGCACGGATTCAATTTCTGCGGTGCTAAGGCGGTGGCCGGACACGTTAATGGAGTCGTCTATACGGCCAAGAATCCAGAAATTGCCGTCTTCGTCAATGCGGGCACCGTCGCCAGCCCAGTAGTAGCCGGGGAAGCGGTCAAAGTAGCTTTTGAATTTGTCTGGGTTATTGAACACGCCGATCATAAGGCCAGGCCAGGGGCGTTTGATAACAAGGTGGCCGCCTTCTGCGCCAGATTCTTCGTTGCCGTCGCTTGCCATAATGGAGGCTTCTACGCCTGGCAGGCCCTTGGTAACGGAACCGGGTTTAAGGTGGGTGGCATAGGGCAGGGGAGAAAGCATAATGCCGCCTGTTTCGGTTTGCCACCAGGTATCCACAATGGGCAGTTCACCTTTGCCAATGTGGGTATGGTACCACATCCAGGCTTCGGGGTTCATGGGTTCACCCACAGAACCAAGGATACGCAGGGAAGAAAGGTCGTAGCGTTTTGTCCATTCCACGCCCTGGCGCATAAGGGAGCGCACAACAGTGGGGGCTGTGTAGAGGATATTCACGCGGAATTTTTCTACAATGCGCCAAAAGCGGTCTGGGGTGGGCCAGGTGGGCACGCCTTCAAACATAATGGTGGTAGCGCCAAGGCTAAGGGGGCCATATACCAGATAGGAGTGCCCGGTAATCCAGCCGCAGTCTGCGGTACACCAGTAAACGTCAGTATCTTTCAGGTCAAAGACAATTTGCGAGGTGTAAGCGGCGTAGGTAAGGTAACCGCCTGTGGAGTGTACAACACCCGTGGGACGGCCTGTAGAGCCGGATGTGTGCAGGATAAAGAGGGGGTCATTGGCGTCCATGGAAACGCAGGGGAAGTCTGAATCCAGGGTAAAGTCGTCCAAAAGGTCTTGCCACCAGATATCGCGGCCGCGGGTCATGGCTGTTTCCAAGTTGCCGCGGTTGACCACAATAACTTTTTCTACGCTGGGGCACTGGCTGAGAATACGGTCTAAGTTGGCTTTAAGGGGTTTGGGTTCCCCGTTGCGCATAACGCAGTCTGCGGTGATAACCACTTTAGCGCCAGAGTCCTGTATACGGCCAAGCACGCCACCGTCTGCGTAGCCGGTAAAAATGGCGGTGTGGATGGCTCCAATGCGGGCGCAGGCAAGCATGGCAATAACCAGTTCTGGCACCATAGGCAGGTACAGGGCAACGCGGTCACCTTTTTGTACATGCAGGGTATCCAGGGCGGCGGCCACGCGGCACACATCTGTGTACAGCATTTGGTAGGTATAGGCGCGTACTTCCATTTCGCGCTCACCCTGCCAGATAAGGGCGGCTTTGTTGCGTCTGTCGCTGATAATGTGGCGGTCTACGCAGTTATAGGCGGCATTTAAGCGGCCCCCTACAAACCAGGAAACCTTGGGTACAGAAAAATCGGTTTCCTGCACTTTATCAAAGGGCTTGAACCAGTGGAGCAAGTGGCGGGCACGTTCTGCCCAGTATTCGTCGTTGTACTCCCGTGCAATGGTGCATAGCTCTTCATATTCTTTGCGGCTGCGAACGCGAGCCAAGTCTTTCCCGTGGCGCGGGGGCAAGTAACTTCTGTCCTCGTGAAGGAGGTTGGTAATTTTTTCTTGTGTCATGGGGCTGGCTCCTTAAAAAAGGGGAAAGACAAACATCAGTCAAAGGTGAAATACGCGCGTGGCGAAAACTTCACCTTCTTTAGTATAAGCCGTATTTTTACATGGACAACGTTAATCGTCAAGTGAGAAAAAAAGAACAAGGTGTTTTGTTCAGTATGCGGACATGGTTGTAATTTTTTAAGTTAACTTAAAAACATAAAAATTCTCCATTACAGAAAAAACAAGCGGATGCCCCATGCAAAATTTCTGCGCTCTGGAATAGAGGCTTGTGTGGGGTAAATGCCGCCGTATAGCGTAAAATAGAAGGAATATGAATTTTTTCAATAAATTGCCTTTATTTGCAATATTCTTAAAATACGTTACACTTTTCCCGTTTATGGCAGAGGCTTTTATTATGGCATGTTACGGCTGTATGTTTGATGAAGGGAAGAGTGCATTATGCCTCAGGCGGTTTACATTGGGGTGTTTTCTACCCAGCCGGAAACTTTGGGCAATTATAGCTCTAAAACCATTGCAGGTCAGCGTAAGCAGTACTGGTATATATGGCATGGCACCCAGAAAGGGGAGTATATTGCCCAGCCCTTAGATGTCTTTCCTTCCTTACGGGGGGACAATGACCCTAATGGCCCGCGCGTGATTCCTTCTGATTCGCCAAGCGTGCTGAAAGAAAAGCTTTTTCGTCAAAACTACAAGGCAGAATCGCAAAGCCGCATAGGCCCACCACCGCCATTAGACTTAGCAAGTCTGGAGGCTGCCGGAGCATCTGGAGTATCTGGGGGCAAGCCAGAAACTAAGCCAGAAGCCAAAGTTGCTGCCAAAGCGGCAGGGAATGTTTCCGGTAGTAAGCGCAAAACCGCGTTGGATATGGCGGAATTAACTCTGGACGATTTGCTGGATCCTGAAGCAGGGGATAATGCGCGTCGTACAACAAACAGAGGGTATACGCTGGATGCCAAGCCGGAAGTGGCGTGGCTTAAGGGTGGCTCTGCTGCGTCTGCGGATTCACTGGCAGCGCCGGGCAGTAGTGGCAAAAAGCTTACGCAAGGTGCTGGCCCCACTGGCGTGCCTGCTGTGCCAGTCACAGCCACAGCCGCCGAAAAGCTGGATAAAGTGTTGCGGGATGACTTTTCCCTTCACATGACCAGGTATGCCAAGGGCCGAAAAAAAGAGGCCATGCAGGCGTTTTCCCGTATTTTGGACAATACGGAAGGTCTTGTACCTGCACACAAGCACGCCTTTACAGATTTTGGGCGGGATTTAAGGCGTATACGCCTTATGGATCTTGCAGAAAAATTTTACCAACGCGCGCGCGAACTTGCACCAGATGATAGTAATGCTGCGTTTAATTTGGCCCGCGTGCTGTTTGAATCTGGCAAGTACAGGAAGGCTTTGGAAGAAGTGAACCAAGCCTTGGAATTAAACCCAGTGCTGGAATGTGCGCAAAAATTGCAGGAAAACATTAACCACGCGCTTGCTAAACGTATACGCTAACCCTTTTGCAGGATATACACCCACGGTTTGCTCTGCGCTGTCTTGCCTGACGCGCATAACCCATGGAAATACCATTCTTTCAGATAACTCTGCACCCAGGATAAGGAGCTTTTGATGAGCAGAAAAATGGTTATGGCCATTATTGCCCTGTTTATGTTGTTCATGGCTATAGCTGTGGCTAATTTTGCGCGGGAACCTGTTACATTGCGCACAGAAAACAGAGTAGATGTGGGGCAGGCCGTGCGCGGCACATTAGACGCAACCCCTGTGGGCCCCGCTGAGAGTAAGCCTTTTCTGGATATGGATAATGGGATTACCAAGGCAGAACAAATGCTTAAAGATGCTTTGCCCCCGGTGGAATCGCTGTTTATGGGTTCTGGGGAAAAGCAGGAGCAAAATGCCGCACCCAATGCTTTGCCAAATACAACGCAACTGGCAGAAAATACCCAAGCCCCAGCCTCTGTTGCGCCTACAGCACCAATCGTGCCAGAAAAGCCGGCAAGCAGTGCGCAAGAAGTACGTGCAGGCAGCACCGCTGTAACCGAACCCCCAAAGGCAGTGGCAGAAGCAGCACCGCAAGCCCCTGCCGAATTACCCCGTATTCCCGGTGCCCCCAGTACCCCACAAGGTGCCCCTCAAGCCCCTGCTACTCCTCCTGCTGTTTCTGCTCCTCAAGCGCCTCCAGCGTCTACTGCACCAGTTACGCCAGCCAGCCAGCCGGTCAGCCAGCAAGAAGCTGGGCAAAATACAAGCAAGCCTGTTCCCGCAGAACAGATAACCCAGCCACCAGCCACCCCGCCTGCGGAAAAAGCTCCAGAAGCAGCGCCAGCCCAATCACCAGCCCAATCACCAGCTCAATCGCCTGCCCAGTCACCTGTCCAGTCACCTGTCCAGTCACCTGTCCAGTCACCTGTCCCAGCTCAGGCTCCACAGCCGGAAACCGCTGCTCCCACGCAAAATGTGGAAACAC
The DNA here is from genome assembly GCA_964589455.1 of uncultured Desulfovibrionaceae bacterium. Lineage (GTDB taxonomy): Bacteria > Desulfobacterota > Desulfovibrionia > Desulfovibrionales > Desulfovibrionaceae > CAZPTC01. Next base: position 9,621 of record CAZPTC010000069.1, read on the forward strand.
CCGCCCAAGCTAATACTGCCAATACTTCCACACCCGCAGCCAATACCACGGCTGAAGAAAAGCCTTTAAAGCCCGGTACTATTGTGCGCACGGCTACTATGGTGGCAAAAAGCTCCCCCACCTTTACCAGTGTGGAACTTATGATGGATGGTGATGTGGTGACCCTTACCATTAAATCCAGTGCCCCCATGCAGGCGGGCAAAACCATGATTTTGAAGGACCCGGACCGTGTAGTTCTGGATATCCCTGGTGTGTGGCAAAGCAATACCCCGGGCGTACCCAGCAACCGCATGGTGAGTACCCTGCGCCTTGGTCAGCAGACAGATTCCACCCGTTTTGTATTTGATATGCGCGTTAAACCGCAAAAAGCAACCGTAAAGCTGCTGGATGCCAATACTATGGTGCTGAAAATACGGTAGGGCATGGAGCTGCGTAGAAACGCAGCCAAACGCAAAAGTGGGGCTGAATGTGACCCAAAAAGGGAAATTGTAAAACGAAAAGCAAAATTTTATACCTTGTATTTCAAGTGGATAGTAGCTAAAGAAGTCCAAAACCAAAAAAACTTAAAAAAAGTGTTTGACAATTTGTGAGAAGGGGTGCATAA
>CAZPTC010000070.1:0-10181 GCA_964589455.1 uncultured Desulfovibrionaceae bacterium
ATCGTACCCATGTCGCCCGTTCGAAACCAACCGTCACCGGTTCGGCTCGCGGCGCTGCGGGCAGGATCCTGCCAGTATCCGGCAAAGACGTTAGGCCCGCGCACCTGCACCTCGCCTTCGTCCGAAATGCGTAGATCCACGCCATCCAGCGGCCGCCCGACCGACCCTGGCACGCGCCGGGCATAGCTGTTGCAGGCGATTACCGGCGCACATTCGGTTGCGCCATAGCCTTCCAGCATGGTGACACCGTATTTCACTTTCCACGATGTGGCGGTGGTGTCGCGCAGTTTTTCTGCACCGGCAATAACATAGCGGGCGTTAAAAAAGTCGTAGGGCTGGCCATAGCGGGCATAACCTGCAAAAAAGGTATCTGTACCAAAAATGATGGTGGAGAGGGTTTCGTAAAAAAGCTGGGGCACAATGCGGTAATGAAGGGGGGAAGGATACAGGAATACTTTAATGCCGCGCACCAAGGGCAAAAGGGTGCCAATGCCAAGGCCAAAGGTGTGGAACATGGGCAGGCAGTTGAAAAGGCGGTCGCCAGAGTCTACATCAATGATACTGAGCATTTGTTCACGGTTGGCATTTACATTGCGGTGGCTCATGAACACGGCTTTAGGCATACCTTCTGTGCCAGAGGTGAAAAGAATGGCAACGGGAGCATCTGGCGAGGTTTTGGGGCAAATACGGAATGTGGCTGCAAGGGCGCCCTTAATTTTGTCTGCAAGGGGCATGGCGTCTGCAATATCTTCCAGATAAAGCATACGGAAACCGGCATCTGCCAGTGATTTTTCCAATGGCTCCAATTCACCGATTTTAATAAATTTTTTAGATGTAAGTATGGTTTTAAGCTGCACGGTGTGGCAGCCGGAAATAACCTGCGTAGCGCCTGCGGTAAAATTTATCATGGCAGGTACTTTTTTAACGGCGTGAAGGCCAAGGAAAGCCACAACACCGGGCAAGGAGCTGGGCAGCATAAAGCCTACACGCTCCTCCCCTTCAAGGTGGCGGGCCATACTGCGGCCAAGGGCATGCAGTTTTACCAGCATAGCGCCGTAGGTAAGGGTTATGCGGTCCTGGTCTTCTGCAATAACATAATCTTTGCCGTATATAGCAGAAGCATCTGTAAAGGTTTGCAAAATATTTTGGTTAATATTGGAAGAAGTATATAAAAGCTCTGTCATCACGCGGTAAAGCTGAACGGCTTTTTTATGGCGGCGCTCTTTGGCAGAAATACCTGCTTCTTCCCCTTCCAAAGCTTGGGGTGGAAGGGCTGTAAGAATAATTTTGGGGAATGTTTTAAGGCGCACTTTGTGGCGAAAATAGGAGAAGCGGGAATAGGCCGCGCCATCTATGCGGATAGGCAAAAGGGTGGCATTGGCTTTTTGGGCAATAAGGCCTGTGGCTTCCAGCACGCGCATAAAGGCCGGGTCACCACGGAATTTTGAGGGGTGAAACACCATGCAGCGCTTGTGCTGTTCCAAAGCGCGCACAAGGGTACGGCTGGACATAGGGCTGGAAAAGTCAATAAGTATGGTATCTGCAAGCATAAAAATGGGGCGCATCCACCATTTATGGGCCAGGCGGCTATCTACTGCCAGGGTCATACCTTCCGGCAGCATGGCCGAAACAAGCAATGGGTCTAAAAGAGAGGCAGGGTTAATAACAATAAGAACTTTATCACCAGCCTGATCAATATATTCCTGCCCTCTGAGCTCTATGCGGAAAAACAGGAAAAGCAGGGCTCTCACCATGCCACGCAGCATACGGGCTCCTTGCTAAAAAAGGTTTAAGGTTTTTGTAAGGCGCGCACTGTACGCGCTACTTCCTGGCCAAGGGCATCCAAAAGGGCGCTTTGGCTTACTACCAGGGAAGAAATATCCGGGCCACTGGGGGTTTTTTCTAAAAATACCCCTTCTGCTACCACCTTACCCTTTTCCTGGATAGACCACAGGGCTTCCAATACCGTGTCAAAGCCGGGCGCGCCTTCAAAGCGGCGCACCTCTATAAGCAGGCGTAAGTCTACAGGGGAACCTGTGCGCAAGGGAATGGCAATGCCGCGGATATCGGCAAGCTGGGCTGTAATGGAAGCGCCCACAACACGGGCAATGCCATTAGAAACATCTTCGCCCCAGCGGTTATATTCCTCAAGGCGCATCCCTACTTTTTCGCCTTCGCGCAGCACAATTTGCGGGCGGTTCAGGTAGGCTGGCACCGCAACAGGCAAAATGCCCACACGCGGCCCGGCATTTTCAATAGGCACGGCTGCCTGCAGGCTTTGGACAGCAGGTTGCGGCTGGCTGAGCACATAGTATTTAACAGAAGAAAGCCCTGTGGAAGAGCAAGCCCCAAGGCCAAGCGAGAAAAAAAGAAGGGCAGAAAGCCAAAACACGCGCATTGTTTACCTCTTTATGGCTTCCCTTTACCAAGAATAAGGGAATTGGGCTGAATTTCCAGCAATGTGGCAAGGTTGGTAATAGCGTTACTTGCATCTCGCAAAGCCTGCATGGTTTGGCTAAGCTCCAGCATGGGGGCAGAGTCTTCCTGCAAAAGGGCATCCGCAGTCTGGAAGGCTTTGCCTGCTGAAGCGCTTAACTTTTTAAGCTCAGCGGATAAAGACTTTGCTTCTGCCAAAGTGCTGGGCAAGTTTGCGTTAATATTTTGGCCAAGCTTTGTATATTCTTGCAAAGCTACGCGCAAATCCTGCTCCACAAGGGTAAGGTTATCCATTTGCTCTTGCAGTTTTTTGCTGGTTTCCAAAAGACTGGCAGAAAGCGCAGGAATATTGGCTTCGTCCACAGAAACACTTACTTTTTTAAGAATAAGCAAAAATTCATTGGTTATCTCTGTAAGCGGCACCTGGTTTAAAGAGGCAAGCACGGCGTCCAGTGGGGAGGTAACAGAAGGAATTTGGTAATAGCCTTCAAATATATCAAGAAGATCAGGATTAACGGGTGGGGCATCTGGCACCATATCAAGGTTTACAGAAAGTTGCCCCGTCACCACGCTCTGCATGCCAAGCTGGGCGCGCAAGCCTTTTTCAATAAGCACATTCACCAGCTTTTCATTTTCTATAAGGCTGCTCAAGCCAGTGCCAGTATCTACCGCGTTAATGGCACCGCCTTCCAACTCAATAATAACAGGTGTTTTAAATGTAATATCCGGATAGGTTGTGCTTATTTGTATAGAAACAACCTTCCCTACACGCACTCCCATAAAATTAACAGGCGAACCAACAATTAAGCCGCGTATAGAGGTATCAAAAAATATCACAAAGCGGCTTTTAGGTGTAAAAAGGCCACCAGAACTGATAAGGAAAACCGAGGCAATAAGCGCAGCTATCGCAAAAACAACAAAAACGCCCATAGCGACTTTGGAAGCACGCTCCGTCATACGCCGTCCCCAAGATTAAAGAAATCTGAATTTTTCTTCTTTTACACAAGAATGTGCCTGCTTGTCCAGCCTCAAAAACAAACTTTTTTTGGCATGGCAAAAGTAAAAATGCCAGACGTACAGAAATGTGCTTCTAAGTACGCCTGGCAAACAGGTTTTAAAACATATCCAAGGAAGTGTTCTGAAAAAACAGGGCAAAGTGCTTATTTCAGCTTGGCTTCCATTGCGTCCATTGTGGTGCAAATTTCTTCCACTTTGCCTTCAGCCGCAAGTTTTTGGATGTTTTCCTGCATAGCCTTTATTTCAGCAGAAAGTGCCTGCAACTTTTCAGGGCTTTTTTCTGTCACTTGTTGAAGCGTATTTTGGAATTGGGCCCCACGCGCAGCAGGGTCACATTCAGCTTTTGCTTCAGCAGAAACAAAAATAAGGCCAATAAGTGCAAGAATGGCAAAACCGTTTTTCATGGAAATTTTCCTTCATAAAATTGTGACACATTAAAAAATACTCACAATATAGCCCCGCCTCATTTGGCAGTATTTTCTTGTGACGGCCTTGCTATAGCCCTGGGTTTAAAGCAAAGCAAGTGTTTTTTTCATATTTAAAAAAACTTTTATTTTTGCAAAAATACTACGCAATATCCCCCCCATTAGCACACTTTTTTTGGGCAAAATTTGCACCACTTTTAGCTTAGTTTCCTCAAAGGTTTGCACGTTTATTAAAAAAATGTTCATCATCCCAACATAGACAATACGCTACTTTTATTGTAAGGAAAACCCGGGAGCAAAAGGTGCAAAAATTCTTTTTCCTGTTATGTTTACTGGTTTGCGTGGGCTGGGTCAAAAATGCCTTGGCCTATACCCTTTCCACTTTAGAGGCCTTTGCTCGTATTACATTGAATTTTTTTGAGAATACAATGGAAGGCTTGGATGAAGAGCAAAAAAATGAATTGCTTATTTGGGGGCGCACCAGTACCTGGCAGATTAAAGAAGTTGGCACAGAACACATGGTAGTAGAATCGCTTCTGGCACCAGAAAACAAAGTATTAGTGCAGCTTTTTAGTGCAGAACACAGTCTGGTTTTAGCTATTGGCACAGATACCGGCCCCCTATGCGCTATGGAATTATGGCTGCTGGATGAGCATGGCCGCGTAGTGCCCTACCCCCAGCCAGAGGAGCCTTCGCTTTTCGACTTTTTTCAAGATAAGCGCTATATACCGCCAGATGCCAGTGCCTCCATGTTTTTTTGCGTGCGCAGAGGCGGCCTAGAGGCTGTGCCTCTTTTTTGGACAAGCACCGGCATAGCCTCTGTTCCCGTGCAAAATGCCGTGTATTATGTGTGGGATGGCACCCATTTTTCGCCACGTATATTGGAAAAATAAGCAGCCAGATTTTTTGCTTGACAGCAAGCCTTCTTTTGGGATAAAAAATTTAATTCCCCCTCTAACTCCCATTTTGTGGAGGTTTGTATGGCCCGTATCACTGTAGAAGACTGCCAAAGCCGCGTAAATAACCGCTTTTTGCTTGTGCAAATGGCCATTAAGCGCGTACAGCAATACCGTGAAGGCTATGAACCGCTTGTGGAATCCCGCAATAAAGAAGTGGTTACAGCTTTGCGTGAAATAGCTGCCGGTAAAGTTTTACCTGAAGACATGAGCTTTTATACCCCTGTTACAGAAGAAAACCCCATTTCTTTGGACGATTAATAGCGTCGCTCTTTTATGTAGATGGCCCAAATACCAATGGCCACAAATAACATGGATACCATGAATAGTAGCGGCATGTCGTGTTCCTTACGGTCACAACATGCCGTATTTTTTCCTGCCATGCTAAAAAAAACTCTTCTGGCAGACTTACTTCTTTATAACGCCTTGACTGCCGAGATTCTGGTTTTATATTGTGAGAATGCCTGACAACCTCTGACCGAGAATTTCCATGAGCCAACGAGATTACTCCGAAGTTTTGGGCGTATCACGCGATGCCTCAGAAGATGAAATAAAAAAGGCGTACCGCAAGCTTGCCCTGCAGTATCACCCAGACCGCAACCCGGATAACCCGGATGCGGAGCAAATGTTTAAAGACGCCGCAGAAGCATACGATGCCCTGCGTGACCCTGAGCGCCGCGCCAATTATGACCGTTACGGCACTACAGACCCCTTTGGCAATGGCTATGGGGGCTTTTCTAATACTGACGATATTTTTGCGCAGTTCAGCGATATTTTTGGCGACCTTTTTGGCTTTTCTTCCCGCCGCGGCCCCAGGGCCCAGCAAGGCGCAGATTTACGCTATAATCTGACCATTTCCTTTTTGCAGGCTGCACGCGGCGCAGAAGTACCCATTAGTGTGCCCAAAAATGTTACCTGTAAAGAGTGTAATGGATCAGGCGCTGCCCCTGGCACTGGCAGGGAAACCTGCGCAAAATGCGGCGGTACTGGCCAATTGCGCCACACCCAGGGCTTTTTTCAAATGTCTGTGCCATGTGGCGCTTGTGGCGGGCAAGGCTATACCCTGCCCCACCCCTGCCCAAAATGCCGCGGCCGTGGCATTGTACAAGAAACCCGCGACCTTACAGTGCGTATACCTGCCGGGGTGAACACAGGTGCGCGTTTACGCTTGCGGCGTGAAGGCGAACCTGGTGTTAACGGCGGCCCTGAAGGCGATTTGTATGTTGTGCTGACAGTGGAAGAAGATGCCGTTTTTGAACGCCAGGGCCAAGACTTAGTCTACCGTGCCACCATTACCTTCCCGCAGGCAGCCTTGGGACACCGCATTATTATCCCCCCCCTTGATGTGCCGGACGCGAAAAAGAAAAAAGGCAAAGTGGAAGACCCTGTGGAAGACGCTTTCACTGAACCCACAGAATTGGAAATTCCCCGCGGCACCCAAAGTGGCGCTGTATTCCGCGTGCCCAATAAAGGCCTGCCTTATATTGGAGAAAAGCGCGTAGGGGATATGCTTGTGCAGGCTATTGTGCAAACCCCCACAAAAGTTTCAGACGAAGTGGAGCGGCTTTTAAAGGAACTAGACGCAGCCCTTGGTGTGGCTGAAACAGAAACCTCTTTCACGGAAAAGCTGAAAAAAACATTTAATAATATATTTAGTTAGGTCAAATGGCAGAAAAAAACTGCACACAAGCAAAAAAAATTTTGTTAAACTCTGGAGCTTTTCCAGATTTTGCCGAAACATATTGTGTGCAGTGTTTTGTTCCTTTTATTTTTCAAAGGAATTTTTATTTTCCCCCTAAAGCTCTTTCAAGAAAAACCGATACAGGGAAGTAAGGGGAAAAACCGTGAGCACACCGTCATTTTACTTCCGTAATATGCTGAACCAGTATGACAGGCAACTGGTCACAGCGCGGCGCCTTTCAAGATTGCAGGCAGGCCTTGGCATGCCAGCAGCTTTTAATGCCCATACGGAAGCAGAAACGGCCCCTGAAGAAACAGAAGTTTCTCCCGCGCAAATGCGCCGTGCACGTATGGTAGAACATGTGGCGCGGGAAATGCTGGAAAATCTTCTGTTTACCGGTACAGACAGCCCTATTGTGAATGAGTTCCGCCAGGAACTGGAAGAAGCTTTGGGAGCGCGTTTTAGCTTCCATTACCTGCCAGGTGTTGCAGATGTGCAAATTATCCGGGAGGATGCAGATGGCAAGCGGGAGTTAGCCCCAGAGGAACGAGAGGAAACCTTGCGGCTTTTATGGAAAATAACCCTCGCCAAAGTGGACGCAACCATGTTGTGATTGCCCCATTTTTTGGAGGAATATATGGATATCAAATCACCCGGACAAGTGGGCGCGTATTCACGGTTAGCAGAAAGACCGGAAATTACAGCCGTGCAAGGGCAACAAGCCCAAAAAGCCCAAGGGCCCCGTCAGCCGGCAAAGTCTTCGGATAAGGTTTCTGTTTCACCTGAAGCTATGTTGCGCACAGAAGCGTATAAAACAGCCATGACTTCTGCAGATGTACGGCAAGAACGCGTTAACGCCATTAAAGCCCGCATTGCAGATGGCTCTTACACTATTGACACCAAAAAAATTGCCATGGCCCTGCTTACAGAAGATGCCGTGACTTTTGCCAAGTAGCGCAGCATACCCTGCCTTTTGCCTGCGTTACAAAAAAACGACACCGCAAAATACTATACCCGTGCTTTTTTCTCAAAAGGCACGGGCATTTTTATATGCACGTAGCACGTATGCCACAGGCGGTGTGCCAGCACATTACCGTTTATTAACGGCAATGCGCTGCAAGACCCTAAAACGCATGCAGCATGGCACGCAGCCGGGCCAAAAGATTAGGCTGCAAGTGTTCTTCCTGCAAGGCAAAATAAATATTGGCGGTCAGGTAATCCACCCAGTCCCCCGCGTCAAAGCGTTCACCCTGCATTTTTACAGCCAGCATACCGCGTTCTTTTGCCAGGCTTTTCATAGCATCTGTAAGCTGTATTTCGCCACCATGACCAGGCTGCACATTGCGGATATGCTCAAAAATATCAGGCGTCATCACATAGCGGCCAATAATTGCCAGATTGGAAGGCGCTTTACCCACCTCCGGCTTTTCCACCATGTCTGTTATTTCTATCACCCCATCGTCACGCATATTGCCCGCAACAATACCGTATTTATTCACTTTATCGGCAGGCACTTCCATAACGCCAATAACCGGCTTATTTTCTGCCTGGGCAAGCAGCATAAGCTGGCGTATGCCGGGCACATCGCCCAAAATCATGTCATCGCCCACCATAATGGCAAAGGCCTCATTACCCACTATGCTTTCTGCGCAAAGCACCGCGTGGCCTAAGCCAAGCTGCTTTTTCTGGCGCACGGCCATAATATTAACCATTTCTGCCACAAAACGCACTTCGCGCAGTAAATCCACCTTGCCAGCACGCTCCAGCACGCTTTCCAGTTGCAGGTTATAGTCAAAGTGGTCTTCAATAACCGTTTTATCGCGGTTAGTGACAAAAATAACGTCTTTAATACCGGACACCATAGCTTCTTCTACCACATACTGGATAACCGGTTTGTTATAGACAGGGAGCATTTCCTTAGGGATGTTCTTGCTGGCAGGAAGAGAGCGCGTTCCCCAGCCTGCTACGGGGATAACTACTTTCCGTATTTCCATGGAGCACCTCGTGTCTGTTTTTTCTTTTTCTATACAGGTAAATATGTGCCTTTGGCAAGTAGTTTAGAAAAGCCCAAAACCTGCTGCACCCGCTCCTTTGAAAAAAAGACCATAATCAAGCCAGTTTTCGCCAATACGGCTAGGGAAAATATTTAATGCCTTTTTTTCAAGCTCCTACCCCTTTTTGTGACAAGTTTATATATACAAAATTTTAATACTCCGTGCGTCTTGACAGAAAGCACAAGCAAGGCTATCCCTTTGTGGAAGAAGACCGGGCTATAGGCCCACAACTTAATGGGCCTTTTAATGGCCTGAAAAATGGAGACATATTATGGCTTATAATGTGCTGGTAGATTTGGACAAGTGCATAGGTTGCGGTCAATGTGTTGATGTGTGCCCTGTGGAAGTATACGAAATGGTAGACGGCAAGACCTCCCCCGTGAATGCGGACGAATGCCTTGGCTGCGAATCTTGCGTAGAAGTGTGCGACCAAGACGCCATTGTTATTGAAGAAGCCTAAACTGGTCAGGCAAGCCTCTGTCAAGCGACTTGCCTGCTTGCATTCCGGCACCAAAAGCGCGGCAGGTCTACTTGTCGCGCTGCTTTTTTATTCCCCTTCGCTTACCCTTTTGCATACCAGGACTACAGCATGATTAATCCCAGCATTTCCCTCACCTCCATTGACGGCATCAGCGTTGGTCACGCCTCTGACCACGGCACCGGCTGCACCGCCATTCTCTGCCCGGAAGGCTTTACCCCCGGCGTATACATGCCAGGCTTTGCCCCCGCCTCCCGCGAAGTAGAACTTATGCGCGCCGAAAATACCGTGGATAAAGTACACGGCATTATGCTTGCCGGTGGCAGCGCCTTTGGCCTTAATGCCGCAGCAGGCCTTATCCGCTTTCTGCAAGAACAAGGCAAAGGCCTGGAAATGCCCAATGCCCGTATACCCCTTGTTCCCTGCGCCGCCATTTATGACCTGGATATAAACCAAAAGCCCGGCTTCCTCCCAGACCCGGACATGGGCTACGCAGCCGCCAAAAACGCCACCAATGCCCCCCTTACAGGCAACCGTACAGGCCGCGTGGGGGCCGGTACTGGTGCCCTGTGCGGACGTATGGGTATGCCCTCCCCCGCTGGCATTGGCTCCTGCGGTATAGAACACAATGGCATCAAAATTGCCGCCCTCTCTGTCCTCAATTCCCTTGGCAGCGTCTATGACCAAAACACCGGCACCTTTATTGCCGGTGCCCAAATACCCACCCCTGACGGCAATATCCCCATGACTTTGGCACACTTATGTGCCTTTATGGCACCCGCAAGCCCTGCCGCCCCCGCCAGCGAAGGTTCAGGCCCCCTGCCCACAAGCAACACCATTCTTACCGTTGTTGCCACCAATGTCCCCCTTTCCAAACTCCAGACAAACCGCCTTGCCCGTATGGCAAGCTCCGGCATTGCCCGCGTTGTCCGCCCCGCTCACATGCTCTTTGACGGCGACATAGTCTTCGCCCTCTCCAGCACCACAGGGCCACAGGCAGACGAAAACCTGCTTGCCGCCATGGCCGCCGAAGTTGTCGCAAACTCCATTATGCTGGCCGCCCAAGCGTAAAAAGAATGGCTGGGGGCTCCTCGCCCCCAGACCCCCCGGCAGGGGCAAGCGCCCCTGCACCGG
>CAZPTC010000071.1:0-10135 GCA_964589455.1 uncultured Desulfovibrionaceae bacterium
GGCGAACCCTTTTTTTTCAAAAAAAGGGTTCGCCCCTCCCCCAAGCGTCTTACGCCTTCCCAGAAGAACCGAGTACAGTGCGGATTTTGCGTTGCACCATATTTTTCACAGCTTCGCGGGCTGGTTTCAGGTAGGAGCGGGGGTCGAACTCTTCGGGGTGTTCGTTCAGGCACTGACGGATGGTGGCGGTCATAGTCAGGCGGATATCGGAATCTATATTAATTTTGCAAATGCCCATGCTAGCTGCTTTGCGCAGCATATCTTCCGGCACGCCTTTGGCGCTGCCAAGTTTGGCGCCATTGGCATTGGCAAGCTCTACAATTTCCTGTGGCACACTGGAAGCGCCGTGGAGGACAAGGGGGTAATTGGGGAGCAGGTGGGTAATTTTTTCAAGGCGGTCAAAGTCTAACTTGGCATCGCCTTTGAATTTATAGGCGCCGTGGCTGGTGCCAATGGCAATGGCAAGGGAGTCGCAGCCGCTTTTTTGGACAAACTCAACGGCCTGATCGGGGTCTGTGTAGACGGAGTGTTCGGAAGAAACGTGTTCTTCAACGCCTGCAAGTTTGCCAAGCTCTGCTTCTACCCACACGCCGCGGGGGTGGGCGTATTCTACAACCTGGCGGGTAAGGGCAATATTTTCTTCAAAGGGCAGGTGGGAACCGTCTATCATAACGGAGGTAAAGCCGCCGTCAATACAGGCTTTGCAAAGCTCAAAGTCTGGGCCGTGGTCAAGGTGAACAACAACGGGCAGGTTTGTTTCCATAAGGGCGGCTTCTACAAGCTTCATAATATAGTTTTGGCCGGCGTATTTGCGGGCACCTGCGGAAACCTGGAGTATAAGGGGCGAAATTTCTTCAACGCCTGCCTGCATAATGCCTTGCACTATTTCCATATTGTTTACGTTGAACGCGCCAATGGCGTAGCCTTCTTTATAGGCGCGGGCAAACATTTCTCTGGGATTTATGAGGGGCATGGAAACCTCGCTTTGATAGGGGTGGGGTTAGGAAAAGACAAAAGAACGTGTGGAAAATCTGTGATAATTTCTTGCTTTTTTATTAGACGCTATGGCTTTTCATGTCAAGGGCATGCACGGCGTAAAGGCGGGCATGGGAAGAAAAGATGGGGAATATATATTAATAACTCGCAATTATTGCCTAATTTTTTAGAGGGTCTAAAGGGTGACGAAAAGCGAAAAGTATGATAAATAGACTGTACAGGTTAAGATTCACGGTAAAGGCATAATGGAGCAGAAAAGATAACGTACTGCGCAGAACCGCAGCCATTACAGTATGCTGTGTGGCTTTATAGCCATGCCGTATTGTTTTTGGGGAAAAAACATTATGGAAGTTCAATCCCAGGCATTTTTCCAATCACTTGGTCTTAATAAGGTTTTTTTAGATCTTTTGCCAGGGGCCTATATTGTGCTGCGCACAAATGGGGAAATAGTCTACTGGAATGAAAAAGCAGATGAGTGGTTTGCGCTTTCTGGCAAAAAATCCCCCATGCTGCTGGACAGTGTGTACCCGCCAGACAGACCGCTAGCAGAGCGTGTTTTGCGTGAAGGTATGCTGGAAGGCCGCACACAGTTAGAATCTCGCGTTGTAAAGCAAGATGGTTCCATAACCTATATAAGTGTTTCTGCTTCATTTATGCAGGTAGATGGAGAATGGTACGCCTTTAGTTATGGAACAGATATAGCGGACTTTAAAGGCACAATGGGCTTTTTGGAACAGCAAAATGCGTATTTAGAATCGCAAGTTATTTCCAGAGTGGATGAAATTGCGCAGTTGCAAGAAATGAATACGCTTGTGCTGGATGCAGCGCCCTATGGGGCTGTGTTATGGGACGCTGAGCTTAGTATTATAGCGGTCAATGCGGCAATGCTGCGCCTTTTGAAAGTGGAAAATGCAGAAGAATATAAAACTAATTTTGCCAAATATTTCCCACCACTACAGCCAAATGGTATGGAATCGCAAGGTTTTATAAAGGAACAGCTAAAAGAATCATTTGCGCAGGGCAAAGCAAAGTTTGAGTGGACATACCAGGATGCAGAGGGCAACCTTATACCCTGCATGGTGAACCATGTGCGCTTAGACATTGCGGGTAGTCCCCACCTTGCGGCGTATGTGCGGGATTTGCGGGAAGTGCGTGCTTTGGAAAATATGGCGCAGGCCAGACTGCAAGAAGTGGCGCGCACAGAAAAACTGGTGGAAGCCAGCAACACGGTGGCGCGCTTACTGCTTGCCAGTGATGAAGAAAATTTTGACCAGTTTATCTGGAATGTGCTGGAAACTTTAGGCACGGCTGTGCATGCAGACAGGGTGTATATCTGGCGGAATAAAGTGGGGCAGGATACGCGGCTGTATGCAGACCAGATTTATGAATGGTCGCCAGGGGTAGAGCCTCTGGCAGGGCAGATACTTGCAAGCGATGTAAGTTATGACGATGTTATCCCCACTTGGTACGAGGCTTTTATACAGGGTAAAAGTCTGAAGGGAATTGTGCGGTACATGAGCCCATCTGAACAGGAACAGCTTGTCCCGCAGGGTATTTTGTCTATTTTGCTTGCGCCTATATTTTTGTCAGGGGGCTTATGGGGCTTTATTGGCTTTGATGATTGCACAACAGAGCGGGAATGGAGCCGGGCAGAAGAAGAAATGCTGGAAGCCAGCGGCTTTTTAATAGGCACGGGCATACATAAACACGAAGCTATAGAAGCGCTGCGCATTGCAAAAGAAGAGGCAGAAGAAGCCACAAGGGTAAAGGGTGACTTTTTGGCCAGAATGAGCCATGAAATACGTACCCCAATGAACGCAATTTTGGGCATGTGCTATCTATGTTTGCAGACTGAACTGGATAAGGTGCAAAAGGGATATATTACCAAGGTGCGCTCTGCCGCAACACTGCTTTTGGGCATTATTAATGATATTTTAGACTTTTCCAAGCTGGAAGCAAAAAAACTGGTGCTTGAGCAAATACCTTTTGCTGTAGATGTTTTTTTGGAAGACCTTATGGATATTGTATCTGTAAGGGCAGAGGAAAAGCATTTGGAGCTTCTGTGCAAGGTAGACCCCAATGTACCTAAAACACTTGTGGGCGATTCACTGCGTATACAGCAGGTACTGCTTAATCTTACAACCAATGCCATAAAATTTACAGAAAAAGGTTCTGTGCTGCTATCGCTTGAGTGTCTTACGCGCTCTACCTACCATGCGGAAATACGTTTTGCGGTTACAGATACAGGCATAGGGTTAAGCCAGCAAGAGGTGGCGCATTTGTTTGAACCTTTTTCGCAGGCAGATTCTTCTACAACTCGCAGGTTTGGGGGCACGGGGCTTGGTCTTAGTATTTCTAAAGAGCTTGTGGAGTTAATGGGTGGGCATATTTTTGTAGAAAGCAAGGTAGGACAGGGCAGTACCTTTGCGTTTGTGCTTTCGCTGGAAGTGGGGGAAGAAAGCAGTACGGCGCGCTCTGCCCTAAGCCTGGATGCATTACGCGGCACAAAGGTGCTGGTGGTGGACGATAATGCCTCTGCCAGGGACACCATGCAGGAAATTCTTACATCTTTTGCCTTTGATGTGGGTACTGTTGCTTCTGGGGAAGAAGCGCTGGAGGCTTTAATCAGGGCTAATATGCTTGGTTCTCCGTATGCCGTTGTGCTGCTTGACTGGAAAATGCCAGGCGGTATTGATGGGCTGGAAACTGCCCGCCGGATACGGGAGTTTGGTGCCCACGGGGACAGGCATTCGGAAATTTTCTCCATCCCGCTTATGCTTATGGTTTCTGGCTATCAGCAGGAAATGGTGATAGATGCGGAAAGCGAAAAAATTGTAGAAAAATTTCTTACAAAACCTATTAATCCTTCCGCATTACTTAATGCGCTGGTAGATGTACTGGGGGAACAAAACGGTTATAAAGCTTCTTTAGAGGCCTTGCATGGGCAGGAAGCAGGGGCAGGTAATATACAAGCTGCCACAGTGGGCAGTGGTTTTGATGCAGAAGAGCCTGCAACAGAAAAGGCCGAGAAACCATTTGCAGGCTTGCGCATTTTGCTGGTGGAAGATAATGATATTAATCAGGAAATTGCCAGCGAATTGCTTGCCCAGGTGGGCGTAGAGGTAACAGTTGCCAGCAATGGGCAGGAAGCGGTGGAGAAGGCAGAAAAACAGGAGTTTGATCTTATCCTTATGGATATACAAATGCCGGTAATGGATGGTCTTGAAGCCACGCGGCGTATACGCGCCATGCCCCATGTACGCAAAGATTTGCCCATAATAGCCATGACTGCCCATGCCCTGGTGGATGATAAAGAAAAAAGCCTTGAGGCGGGTATGGATGAGCATATAACCAAGCCTATAGATCCACCGCGGCTTTTCAGTACACTTGGCCGCTGGATAAAAAAACCTGTAAAGCTTGCGCGGTAAAAAGCTATGGCGTGTATCTGCATCACGCGCACGCCCTCTTTACAGTTGCCTGGCATTGTATTACAAGTAAAAAAGAAGCGGGATGCCCCCTATAAAAACAGGGTTAAACCCTTATCTGTAAAAAATCACCGGGAACGTTATTTTTATTGGTGTTAAATGTTTTTGGGATTTGTTCGTGCTTTTGTCACGTTTTCCAGCGAAAAAAATACTGTTAAATAAGAATGTGAACGTATGAAGTTTATTCCTGAGGGCCTGCGTCGGCCATTCCGTTACCGCAATTATCGTCTTTACTTCATAGGCCAGGTTGTTTCTATGCTTGGCCTTTGGATGCACAGTGTAGCCAGCTCCTGGCTTGTGTATCGCCTTACGGACTCCAGCTTTTTGCTGGGGCTTGTAAGCTTTACAGGTATGATTCCTTTGTTACTTTTCAGCCCTATAGGGGGCGCAATAGCGGATGCCTTTGACAGGCGCAAAGTAGTATTTTGCACCCAAATACTTATGGTAATAGGCAACGCTATTCTTGCATTTAATACTATGACAGGCACAATAACTGTTGTAGAAATTATGCTTATTTCTTTTTGTATTGGCACTATTGGCGCTATAGACGGGCCAGCCAGACAGGCCTTTGTTATGGAAATTGTGGGGCCAGAAGAACTGCCCAATGCTATTGCGTTAAACTCCTCCATGTCCAATGCTATGCGCCTTGTGGGGCCCATGCTGGCTGGTATTCTTATCCCCTTTATTGGGGAAGGTGGTATTTTCCTTGTACACAGTGTAGGGTATGCCTGTTTGGTGGTATCGCTGTTGTTTATGCACTATACCCCAAGGCACATTGAAAAAACAGGAAAAGGTACCTTTACAAGTATTAAAGAAGGTGTTGTTTTTGCTGCGGCAAACCCTGGCATACGTACCATACTGCTTTTACTTGGCGGCATAGGCTTACTTTCTTCCCCTGCCAGTGTGCTTTTGCCTGTGTTTGTAGGGTCAGACTTAGGTGGCGAAGCAGCTTCGCTTGGTGTATTACTTAGTGCCTCTGGTATCGGCGCATTTATTGGGGCCCTTGCCCTTGCTTCCCGCACTGGGCGGGAAGGCTTGCTTGCCTGGATATTTTGGTCTGCCATAGCCGTTTGCATAAGCGTTTCGTTGCTTTGCTTTGCGGGCAATATATCGGTTGCGGCTATGGTACTTATACTTTCAGGGCTTGGGCAGTCTGTTCTTATTGCGGGTTTAAACACTATCCTTCAGCTTGCTACGCCAGATGAATACCGCGGCCGCATTATGTCGCTGTTCAGTATGATGGTTATGGGTATTGCCCCTTTTGGTTCCCTTGCAGGCGGCTATATTGCAGAAATTATAGGCACCCGTATGACATTTGTGCTTGCAGGCCTTGGTCTTGCCATGCTCTTTGCCGCATTTCTTCCCTACCTTATAGAAAATTTGCGTATAGATAAACCAGATAAAGGCGATAAGGGGGAAAGCCTTGCACGTTAGTATAATGCCTGCATTTTCCTCAGGGTATCCAGAACAATTCCCAAGTGATTCGCAAAAACTTGCTTATCATTTTGGGAAATATTCTAAGTTTTTCTGGATTTGGGCAGAAAAAAAGCTTGCATTTTTTTAAAAAAGACGCTAGCTTGACAAGTTCGCGAAGGAACTTTTTTAACATCTAGAGAAATGGCATAACATTTTGAAAAAAAAGGAAAAATAGTTTTGCCTGTATACACCACTACCTTTCCGGGTGCAAGAGCCTGGCGAGGTTTTTTGTGTTTCTAAAAGTTAATCATTTTTGTTATTTTATTATTTTCCTCCAACGGACTACGCGCCAACGCGCGTTTTCGAGGTAACCATGGGCCAGTTCATCAAGCAATTTGGCAAGATACAAGTTTCGCTTCCAATACCGCACCTTTTGAATCTCCAGGTGGACAGCTACCGCCTTTTCCTGCAGGAGGGCAGGGCAAAGGATGACCTGAAGCCGGATGAAGGCCTTGAAGGCGTTTTCCGTTCAGTTTTTCCCATAGAAGATTTTAACCGCACGGCAAGTTTGGAATACTTGGGCTATGAAATAAGTGAACCCAAGTACGACCAGGCGGAGTGTATTTCTAAGGGCCTGACATATGAAGCGCCTGTGCGTATACGTGTACGCCTTGACGTGTATGATGTGGACGAAGCAGGCAACCGCACATTCCGTGATGGTAAGGAACAGGACATTTATTTTGGCACCCTGCCCCTTATGACGGAAAAAGGTACCTTTATTATAAATGGCACAGAACGGGTTATTGTTAACCAGTTACAGCGCTCTCCCGGTATTATATTTGAACATGACAGCGGCAAAACCCATACTTCACGCAAAGTGCTGTATTCCTGCCGTGTTATACCTATGCGCGGTTCTTGGTTAGACTTTGACTTTGACCATAAAGACATTTTGTATGTGCGCATAGACCGTCGCCGTAAAATGCCCGCTACCATTTTATTTAAAGCTATGGGCATGACCAAGGCCGATATACTGGATTACTTTTATCTGAAAGAAGAATACCGCCTTGGTATGGCAGATGAAGAAGGCCGCGTTTTCTGGAAAATTGATAAAGACATGTACCGCAAGGAACCAGCATTCGCTGATGTGCCAGATGGCAAGGGCGGCGTACTGGTAAAGGCTGGTAAGGTTATTTCCCGCCGCGACTGGCGCGCACTTTGCGAGTCTGGTCAGGAATATATGGAAGTAGCGCGCGACTCTGTTGTGGGCCTTTTCCTTGCTGAAGATATTGTAGACCCGGAAACGGGCGAAATTATGGCGGAAAGCGCAGATGAAATCACAAGCGGCCTGCTGGATCGCCTTGTGGCTGCCGGCCTTAAAGATATTGTTGTGCTGCACACCAAGGGCGCAGAAACCTCTTCTTCCATGCGCGATACCCTTGTTATGGACAAAACCACAGACAAGGTAAAAGCACAGGAAGAAATTTACCGCCGTCTGCGTCCTTCTTCCCCGCCAACCCCGGAAATTGCAGAAACCTATTTTGATAATTTGTTCCGCAATGCAGACTACTACGACCTTTCCCCAGTTGGCCGCTACAAGCTGAACCAGCGCCTTGGTCTGGATGCTTCCCGTACAGAACGTATTCTTACGGATGAAGATATTCTTATGGCCATTAAAGTGCTTATGCAACTTAAAGACAGCCACGGCCCTGCGGACGATATTGACCATTTGGGCAATCGCCGCGTACGCCTTGTGGGTGAACTGGTGGAAAACCAGTACCGCATTGGCCTTGTGCGTATGGAACGCGCCATTAAAGAACGCATGAGCATACAGGAAGTGGGGCAGCTTATGCCGCATGACCTTATTAACCCCAAACCTGTGGCAGCCGTGCTGAAAGAGTTTTTTGGCACGTCCCAGCTTTCCCAGTTTATGGACCAGACCAACTCCCTTTCAGAAGTCACGCACAAGCGCCGTCTTTCTGCTCTTGGGCCCGGCGGTCTTACACGGGAACGCGCAGGTTTTGAAGTGCGGGACGTACACACCTCCCACTATGGCCGTATTTGCCCCATTGAAACACCTGAAGGCCCAAACATTGGTCTTATTGTTTCGCTCACCACCTACGCCAAAGTCAATGAATTTGGCTTTATAGAAACGCCTTACCGCGTGGTGAAGGATGGCCAGCTTACAGAGGAAATACAGCACTTTGATGCTTCCTGCGAGCAAAATCAGGTTATTGCCCAGGCCAATGCCGCGGTAGATGCAAAGGGTGTGCTGACTGAAGACCTTATCACAGCCCGCTCCACAGGGGGCGACGTGCTTATGGTGCCTAAGGAGGAAATTACCCTTATAGACATTTCCCCCAGCCAGATGGTCTCCATTTCCGCAGCCCTTATCCCCTTTTTGGAACATGACGACGCAAACCGCGCGCTTATGGGTTCCAACATGCAACGTCAGGCTGTGCCGCTTCTGCGTTCCGAACGTCCTCTTGTGGGTACAGGTATGGAACTGGATGTTGCGCGCGACTCCGGTGCCTGCCTTCTTGCAGAAGGCGATGGTGTGGTGCGCTATGCAGATGCAGAACGCATTATTGTGGCGTATGACAACCTGTACATTAAAGAGCGTGGCGGCATACGCGCGTATGACCTTTTGAAGTACCACAAGTCTAACCAGAACTCCTGTTTTGGTCAGGTGCCTTGCTGCGTGCCTGGTCAAAGGCTGAAAAAGGGTGATGTTTTGGCAGACGGCCCAGGTATTGAAGGCGGGGAACTTGCCCTTGGCAAAAACCTTACTGTTGCCTTTATGCCTTGGTGCGGATTCAACTTCGAAGACTCTATCCTCATTTCTGAAAAAGCAGTGAAGGAAGATACCTTCACCTCTGTTCACATTGAAGAATTTGAGGTGGTTGCCCGCGATACCAAGCTTGGACCTGAAGAAATTACCCGCGATATTCCAAACGTGGGCGAAGATATGCTGAAGAATTTGGACGAAAGCGGCATTATCCGTATTGGTGCGGCCGTACGTCCGGATGATATATTAGTGGGCAAAATTACCCCCAAGGGTGAAACCCAGCTTACACCAGAAGAAAAACTTCTGCGCGCCATATTTGGCGACAAGGCGCGGGATGTAAAAAATACCTCCCTTAAGGTGCCGCCAGGAATAGAAGGCACAGTTGTGGATGTAAAGCTGTTTAACCGCCGCTCTGGTGAAAAAGACAGCCGCACCCGCCTTATTGAAGAGTTTGAAATTGCCAAGCTGGAACGTAAGGAAGCTGACCACGTCCGCGCCTTGGTAGACATGACCCGTCAGCGTATTTTTGCCCTTGTGGAAGGCATGAAGCTTGCCCAGCCTATTGCCGGCAAACGCAAGGGTGAAAATGTGGCAGAAGCAGGGGCCATTATTAAAGCTTCTGATACTGCGCTTATGGAAGCCCTGGCTGATGTGCCGGTGAAAAAGTTTGCAAATGCTTTTGCAGAAAAAGAAGCCAATGACCAAATTAACGTGATGCTGGAAGACTACGACCGCCATGTGGATTTGATTAAGGCGCTGTATGACGCAAAGCGTGAAAAAGCCACAGAAGGGGATGACTTGCCCCCCGGTGTTATCAAAATGGCCAAAGTGTACATAGCGGTTAAGCGTAAGCTTTCCGTGGGTGACAAAATGGCAGGTCGTCACGGTAACAAGGGTGTTGTTTCCTGTATTCTGCCAGAAGAAGATATGCCCTTCTTTGCAGATGGCCGCCCTGTAGACATTGTGCTTAACCCGCTTGGCGTGCCCTCGCGGATGAATATTGGCCAGATTATGGAAACCCACCTTGGCTGGGCCGCCAAAGAACTTGGCCGCCAGCTTGCTGCCCTTGTGGATTCTGGCGCTGCCATGAAAATAGTGCGCGAAGAAGTAAAAGACGTATTCCGCACGCAAATGCCCGGTGCAAGCGTAGATGAACTTGTAGACAGCATGGATGACGATACATTCCGTCAGGCTGTACGCAAGCTCAAAAAAGGCATTATCACCAAAACCCCTGTTTTTGACGGTGCCAATGAAGACGAAATATGGGGCTGGCTGGATAGAGCAGGCCTGCCAAATGATGGCAAGGCCGTATTGTTCGATGGCCGCACAGGTGAACCCTTTGCCAACCGCGTGACAACCGGCGTTATGTATATGCTGAAACTGCACCACTTGGTTGATGAAAAAATCCACGCCCGTTCCACCGGCCCTTATAGCCTTGTTACCCAGCAACCTC
>CAZPTC010000072.1:0-10105 GCA_964589455.1 uncultured Desulfovibrionaceae bacterium
TTGAAAGACTGTACCAGTTGTATCTGGAATTTCCTGGGGTTGAGTAAGGCTAATATGAAGTCCCTTACAGCTATCCCAAGCGGGGATAGCTGAGGCTTTTGTTCCATTTGCAGTGCCTTCTTGTGAAAGTTTATCTAGACTGAACTTGCCGACTTGCATGGTGCGTGGCAGGTAGTCTGGCGGCGAATCATTCTTGATGCTGATATGTTATGGCCATTCACGTAAGGCCATACTGGCAATTTGGTTTGTTTGTCGCGCAGCAGTGATCCCACGCGTTTTCAAGAAGCCCTTTGGGAAAACCTGGTGCCTGCCTAGAAGGGCTTTATTTGGCTGTAGGCCTGGAACATTAATTCCGAAACTTTGGCTCTTGGGTGACAAACCTTTTTGTGTGTGGGCTAAGAGTATTGGAAAAATGCATACAAGCATGCCATGTCGGCAGGGGCTCTACATAAAGTTTATCCGCATAAGGCCACGGAAAGCAAGATGGTATCGTATTGATTTTCTTTGCACACTATGGCAAAGTTAAGGAAATACATCTGTAGGAACGGATGAGTATACGCAAAAAAATGGAGAAAAAAATGCCTATTGACGAAGAATATCTGTATACTCGCGCCGTGCAGGCTTTATCCAGCTCACTGCATGTGCAAAAAACAGCCGATAGCTTTTTCCAATTTATTGCTGAATACCTTCCTATTAAAATTATTAACTTTGGGCTGGTTGACGAAAAGTATAAAAGACATTTTTGTCTTTGCAGCACAAGCAAAGCTGGAACAGGTATTATCACAACTTACGCGCATAACTTACCCCAGCAAATTGCGCTGGCTGATCAATATAATCTTTTTAGCGCATTTAAATCTCACTTTATTAAAAATAATACAGATAAGTTTGCTCAAATATATGATTACACAATAATACCTTTTGCATTTCCTTGCTATATTCTATCTTGCTACAAAGCATCTATTGGATTTACAGCAGTAGCTTTTTGCTTTGAAGAGAATGCAGAATTATCCGATGAGCAGTTTACATTACTTGAAATTATGAAACTGCCTTTGCACTTATACATCACAACACACTTTGAAATTTGGGAATTAGCTCAGAAAAATGAGTCCATTTTCCACGAAAGGCTTTTCCAATACGCTGACTACTATAATTACCAAAGAGTACAGCATGTGTGGCAACAGGAGGGTTTAAAGCCCTTATTGAACCAGGTACGGCAAGTAGCCCCACTTGATGTACCTATCTTGCTTTGTGGTGCCACAGGGTCTGGCAAGGAAGTAATTGCACAGTCAACGCATTTGCTTTCTTCACGACGTAACATGCCTTTTATTGCAGTTAACTGTGGCGCTTTGCCACCCTCACTTATTGACAGTGTGTTGTTTGGGCATGAAAAAGGCTCTTTTACGGGCGCGCATTCAAAACATATTGGCTATTTTGAGCAAGCGAATAATGGCATTTTGTTTTTAGATGAAATTGGCGAGCTTTCCCTTGATGCGCAAGTACGCCTTTTGCGTGTATTACAAGAACAAACCATACAGAGAGTTGGAGGAAAGGATTCAATAAAGCTTGATTTCAGGCTTATTGCTGCCAGCCACAAAGACCTTAAGCAACTGGTGAATGAGGGTAAATTCCGGGAAGATTTATTTTACCGCTTATCTGTTATTACATTGCATGTGCCATCCCTCAAAGAGCGTAAACAAGATATACCCATGCTGGCACGTTATTTTGTATCTAAGCACTCAAAAAGGCTTGGCATTTACGAAACACAAATCCCGTATGCAGAAATAGAAAAAATGCTTGTGTATGATTGGCCAGGTAATGTTCGAGAGCTTGAAAATGCAGTTATTGAGGCACTTGCTTACAGCACTGATAACACATTTATTGTGCGCATACCACCAGCAGGATCAGCACAGCAAAGCCCTGGTGCAGCAGAAGTTCAATTTGATGCCTACCATAAAATGGCTAAGAACCATATACTGAAAGCCTTGGCGCTTAGTAAAGGCAAAATACAAGGCAAAGACTCTGCAGCAGAATATTTAGGTCTAAATGGCAGTACCCTGCGGAAAAAAATGCAAAAATACGGGATTAAGCCATTACAAGGCTAATGTATGTGCCATAGCGCGAAGTCACCCCATAGCGCGTAGGCTATTCGCCCTATAGAGCGATATAAAAATACTCAACTCGATATGTAAAAATAATCAAGTAAAATCAGAGCAATAATTTATTATTCACCTTGGCATCCCTTTTGCTAATACGGTGTATCTCTTATTCCATGCCCTTTTGCACACACGGGGTAAGAGCATATTAAAAAAAGGGAGAGAAAGCATGAATAATGCAATTGTTGTTATGTTTGATAGTTTACAGTTTAATTACCTGGGTTGCTATGGCAATACATGGATAGAAACCCCGAATTTCGACAGATTTGCCCGTGAGGGCGTATTATTTGAAAACTGCTATATTGAAGGCGTGCCAACTGTGCCTTGCAGACGGGCCATGCATACTGGGCGATACACATTGCCGGTTGCTGGCTGGGTTCCTCTGTTAATGGAAGATACCACTATTGCAGACTTATGTTGGGGCAGACCCATAGATACAGCGCTTATATTTGATTGCCCCATGTATCGTCTGCCAAAATTTGGCTATACAAGGGGTTTTGACAAAGTTTGGTTTCAGCATGGCCACGAAGCGGACCATGAATATTTTGCCCAAGACCCGCTTTATCACCTTAATGTTATGGATTTTTTTAGTAGTTCATCCATTGAAGGTGCAAAAAAGAAGTATAGAAGTGAATTAACAGATATGCAAGTACATGAAGTTGCATGTTATCTGCGCGAAACACAATATTGGCGTTCAGAAGAAGACCAGCGCTGCCCCCGCATTATGAAAAGTGCAGTGGAGTATTTGAAAAATGTAGATAGAAATAAACAGTTTTTCCTTTGGGTAGATAGCTTTGACCCACATGAACCTTGGGACCCACCCTCTGTCTACGACCCCAACATACCTTGCCCGTATGACTTGAACTACACAGGTAAAAACCAACCTGTACCCGTAAGTGCCCCTGTTGAAAACATTTATACGGAAGAAGAACTGCACCACGTGCGTATGCTGTATGCAGAAAAAGTAAGCATGTGCGACAGATGGCTTGGCTTCTTGCTGGATAACATACGTGCTTTGGGTTTTGAGCAAAACACGCTGGTTATGGTGGTTTCTGACCATGGAGAGCCAATGGGTAATGGCGAACATGGGCATGGCATTATACGCAAATGCCGCCCCTGGCCCTACGAAGAGCTTGTCCATGCCCCCATGTGGCTGCGTGCCCCAGGAATTCAGGCTGGGCAAAGAGTAAAAGCGTTTGTACAGTCAGTTGATGTAGCGCCAACAGTTTGCGATTGGTTGGGTATTGGCGTGCACCCTGACATGCAGGGTTTCTCTTTATTGCCACTTGTACGCGGTGAAGTGCAAAAGGTGCGCGACTTTGCCATTGCAGGGTACTATAAGTTTTCATGGGCAATATACACAGAAGAGTACAGCTACATCCACTGGCTAAAAAAGATTGAAGACTCTTCTGATGTTACAGCAGAAATGTTCAATATAGACCCAAACACAGAAACAGCAGAAGAAATTACACTAGGCTCAGGCGCAATAAATGCGGCATTAGAGCGCCACAAAGCGGCTGTTTCAACAGATGGCGAAGCACAGTGGACATGCACCCCGGCAAGTGCAGCTGAAATGCCTGATGAAGACCAACTGTTTGACAGAAAAAAAGACCCTTTCCAACTACATAACATTATCAAGGAAGAGCAAGAAATTGCCGTAAAACTGTATAATACACTGCGTGCATATATGGCGCAACTGCACACATAGTAAAAACACCTGAGCAGGGTGTAATATTTACAGTGCACAAAGGTATATTTTCAAACGGCAACAGGAGGAATACATGGATACCCAAAATTCACATGCTGTGTCCCATGCCACTGCTTTTCAGCGTATGCTAAACGCCACCTCAGCCCAGCTTTTCAACCTCACACTTTTCTCCGCGGCTGCTCTTATGCTTCTCATAGTTGCAGATGTTATTATGCGGAATATATTTAGCTTTCCCATATTAGGCGCAATGGAAATAAGTGAGTTGCTCATGCTCATGCTTATTGCCCCCAGTTTTGCCTATATCCAAATATTTGATACGCATCTCAACGTGGAAATGTTTACCACTAATATTGCACCAGCTCGAAAAGCTGCCATAAAAATATTTATTTATGCAACTACAACACTGTTTATGGCAGTTCTTTGCTACGAAACAGTTATGCAAACGTATCAAAGGTATGCAGAGGGGGAATATACCCCATTAATGGGTATAACAATTTGGTACTTTTATGCATTTATGCTTATATGCCTTCTTGTATTAATTTGCGCATTTATTAACACATGTATGGTTAATATTGCGGCATTAATAAAGCAAAAGCAGCTTATTCTTTTAGTCATGGCATTGCTGTGTGCCGCATGTCTTTTTGCGGTACCCATGCTTATGGCAGGCAGTACACTTGGTATTGGTAAAGGCGCACTAGGTGGCTTACTTATGCTTTTCCTTTTTGCATTACTCCTTACAAGCATGCCTATTGGACTTGCTATGCTTATTACTGGGATGGTGGGTATTATACTTGTTTTACCAAGCATGAATGCTGCACTGGGTATGATAGGAAATTCGCCTTTCATTAGCCTTACAGCCGGTCATCTTTCGGTTATTCCCATGTTTGTTCTTATGGGAGAACTGGCGCTTATTGGTGGGGTAAGTGCAGACTTGTTCCGTGCTGCAAGCACGTGGCTGGGCGGTTTACCTGGCGGGCTGGCTGTTGCATCTGTTACAGGATGCGCTGGCTTTGCAGCGGTTTGTGGTGAAAGCATACCTACAGCCATGACAATGGCTTCCGTAGCCTTGCCGTCTATGCGCGAAAAAGGCTACGACCCAGCCTTTGGCTGCGCGTGCCTTGCATTAGGTGGAACCCTGGGTATTCTTATTCCACCAAGTCTGGGCTTTATCATGTATGCCATTATTACGGAACAGTCCGTGGGCAAACTTTTTCTTGCTGGCATTTTCCCGGGTCTTTTACTCCTTTTCATTATTTGCGGCATAATTGTTATCCGCGCCATCCATAACCCCAGCCTTGCGCCCCGCGGTAATAAAACAACATATATTGAAAAAATAAAATCTCTTACTGGTATTTTACCCATGCTTATTTTGTTTACCATAATCATGGGGGGTATTTTAACGGGTCTGTGCAGCCCAAATGAAGGTGGTGCCATAGGCGCATTTAGTACTCTGCTGTATTGCTTATTCAAAAAGCGGCTTAGTTTTGCCATGTTTATCCATGCATTAAAGTCCACCAGCATGCTGACAGGGAAAATTTTCTTTGTTTTGCTTGGGGTCAATATTCTTGGTTACTTTCTTGTTGCAACACGCCTGCCTTTTGCATTGACAGATTTGATTATTGCGTACGGTACAAGTAAGTATATTGTGCTTTCTGCAACTATACTGTTGTACATTATTTTGGGGTGCCTTATGAATGTTATTCCCATGATAATGCTTACATTACCTGCACTATTTCCCACAATTCTTGCAATGGGATTTGACCCTATATGGTTTGGCGTTATAGTTGTATTACTTATGGAATTAGGTCAAATTACTCCACCTATAGGTGTTTTAGTTTTTGCCATGTCTGGAGCTGTGCCAGATGTGCCTGTACAAAACATATATAAGCATGTGTTACCGTTCTTTGTAGGTATATTACTCTGTATCATGTTGCTTATTTTGTTCCCACAAATATGCCTTTTCTTACCAACTAACTTTTAGCGAGGAGAATTGTATGTTAAAGCGTAGTCTACTTTCTTTACTCACATTAGTGTGCTGGGCAAGCTTTGCTTTTGCAGCCGAAGTAGAGTTGAACATGACGGGCACGAATTTAGATACCCACCCTGCGTATGTTAAATCCATGTTGCCCTTTAACAAACGTGTAGAAGAACTTTCCAATAATCGCATAAAAATTACATACTTCAACCCCGGCACCATTTGTCCTGAGGCAGAAGTACTGAATTCGCTCAACAGGGGTATATTACACATTGGGCAAACCCCTATTGCCCGCTACCCAAACAAATTTATTGTGGCATCTGCTGTTGAGCTACCCTTTGTATTCACCAATGCGCGTGCAGCTGCAGCAACAACCAATAAACTTATCCAAACACTGCCTGAATTTGCCAAGGAATTTGAAGAATACAAATTCCTGCGGTCTGGCACAAGCACATTAGCAGATATTTTAACAACCAAACCCGTGCGAACCATTGATGACCTTAAAGGGAAAAAAATTGGCTGTGTTACGCCTTCCGGTGCTGAAATAATTAAATTGTTGGGCGCTACCCCTGTGATGATGAATGTTGTAGACATGTATATGAATCTGCAACGGGGCATGGTTGACGGTGTATTTATGCCCATTCCCACATACAAGTCCCTTAAGGTTGCTGAAGTAGCTAAATATTTAACCCGTTGCAGTATTGGTACTGGCTTTGTACCCACTTTAATGAGCAAGAGCAGCTATGAAGCCCTGCCAGAAGAGGATAAGAAAATTTTCGACACGCTTTTTGGCATGCCTGCATCCTTTTTTGCGGGCATAGTTGTGGATACGTCTACCCAGGAAGATTTAGATTTTATTGTAGCAAACCTGGGTGTTGAAGTTATTGAGTTAAGTCCTGAAGAAAAAGCACGCTGGGCAGAAGCAGTTGCCCCTTATATATCAAGCTGGAAGGAAAAAGTGGCAAAAAAAGGTGTTGACCCTGACAAGGTGCTTAAAGAAATGTACAAGTGGGCGGAATATTACAATAACATGGATAATTTTAATACAGAATACAACGAGATTAAAGGGGCATTAGGCTCCAGCCTTGTTGCTCCAAGCCTTTAGGATGGTACTGCATGAAACAACCAACAAAAGTTGCGCTTATTGGGTTTGACTGTGCCATAACAGCCCTTATACGAAAACATATTGAAGAAGGTATTTGCCCAAACTTTAAAAAAGTTTTCGAAAATGGTACAGTTGCAGAAAACTGCCTGGCCCCCTTCCCCACTATAACCCCACCAAACTGGACATGCATGGCAACCGGTGCATGGCCGGGAACCAATAATATTACAGATTTTTGGCGTCATCTTCCTGGCACATCCCATGAAGGCGCTAATACACATGCGTGTTTTAACTGGGAACATGTTGCCGCAGAATCCTTTTGGGAAGCAGCGGAAAAAGAAGGGAAGCGCTCTGTCATTCTAAACTACCCCATGTACTATAATGTACATAAAAAATTGAAAAATTCTATTGTACTTGGTGGAGCAGGGTTGAGTGCCGGCGTATTTATGGACCAGGAATTTATTTCGCGCATTAAGCAGATTGAACGCACACCAGCCGTTACTACGCATGTTACATTTTCTAATGATGTACTTGTTTCTACAGATGTTTACCCCGGAAATGCTATTCGCGTTGAATTTACAGAAGCAAAGGACTGGCAAAATGTACCTGATTTAGGCGATGACCCGCTTGAGGTAAGCTATGAAATGCCGTTTCCAGATTCGCTTTTCCATACAAAACCCAGTATCTGGCATATACTAGTGCGAGACTTGGGATCTGGGTACAATACTGTAACTCTTTCCCCAACAAAAAACTTTAACGATGCCTACTTCACCATTTGTACAGGTGAGTGGTCACATGCTTTTGAAGCAGATGGAAGACTGGCAGATAACACATTCAAAAAAATCCACATGCGTGCAAAGCTTATGGATTTAGATGAGGACGATGCTTCTGCGTTTAAGCTTTACCTTTCCCATGCCTTGAATAAAGACGGGGAATACTGGATTTACCCCCAGGAAGAAGCAAAAAAGATTAACACAACAGACAATTTTGCAACAAATAATACGGGCTTTTATTGCCTGAACTTAGGCTGGTATGACTACGACACCTGGGTGGAAATATGCGGCATTCACTATGACTGGCTTGCGGATAGCACTGAGGCGCTGCTACAAAGCACACAATGGGATATATTCTTTTCCCATGCCCACCCAACAGACCACATCTACCATGCGCTTATGACCCAGCTTGATGAAACAACATGCAGCAGCCCCGCAGCGCATAAGAAAGCTTGGGAACTCCACGCAAAACTTTATGGGCATGCAGATAGATATCTTGGCAGGCTATTGGCCTTATGCGATGAAGACACGCTAGTCTGCCTTGTTTCAGACCATGGTGCTACACCTGATGGGCCAAGCATTGACCCCATGAAAATATTTGTGGACAAAGGCCTCACTGTGCTGCACCCTCGTGAAGACCCTGAGTGGCTGCAAAACCACATGGAAAACCTTAAAGCCGCATTTGCCGCATTAGCACAAAAAATTGACCACACAAAGTCATTTGTTACCCCGGAAAGGTGTTGCCACATCTTTATTAACCTCAAAGGAAGAGATCCCTATGGGATCGTAGAGCCAGAAGAATACGCCTTATACCAAAGAAAAATATGTGACATACTGCTTAGTTATGTTGACCCACAAACTGATAAACGGCCATTCTGCCTTGCTTTACCAAAAGAAGAAGCAAAAATCCTTGGGCTTTGGGGTGAACAATGCGGTGATGTTGTGTACGCTGTGTATCCTGAGTTTTCCGCACAGCATGGCCCTATTCTTCCCTCTACCCATACAGGTGTTGTGGGAGAAATGCGGCCACTTTGTGCATTCTATGGGGCAGGTGTAAAAAAAGGCTATACTATGGAAAGAGTATGCAGTCTGGTAGATCTTGTGCCAACATTTTGCTATATGACAGGTTGGCCTGTGCCAGAAACAGCCGAGGGCGCTGTGATATACCAGCTCATTGAAAAGTAGTGCGCTTTTTTTGTGTTTGCTCAAGCAGGACGCCTTTGACAAAAATGCACCTCTAAGGCTCTGCTTGAGTATTACCCCAAATAATACGCGCCCTGTATGGTTGTATCCATGCAGGGCGCGTACCATTACATAGTTGTATCTTCAGATACCTTGAAAACAAACTGACCTCAAAGATCTTCTGTTTTAAAACGTATACTTAACCACTACATTACCAGCACCACCCTAGCTGCCTCGGTAGCCAGAATACCTTTTACGTTGGTACTATCAAAGGCGTAGGATGGGTCAGCAAACCTTTGTGGACACGTACTCCAAATGCTCTGTAGAACCAAACTGTTTACCAGCAAAACACCCATCACCAGCGTGGATCTTTTGAACAATTAGGTTTTACTCTTTTTCGCTTCAATGGGCATGGGCATTATCCGCATACTGACGGGCAAAGGCACGGAATATTGCGGCAAGCTCGAAAAAAATGATTACGAATTGTATCTTGGTTTAAATGGCATCGAGCACACCAAAACCAAGACGTGGCACCCCCAGACTAACGGCATTTGCGAACGCGTTCACAAAACTATCTTACAGGAGTTTTATCAGGTTACGTTTTGCCGTAAATTGTATCGCTCTTTGGATGAGCTGCAAAACGATCCTGCAAATTCTTCTTGGTAGGGAAAAAATCTGAAAAAAAAGCTTGAACACTTAACGTATCGGATAGGAAAGCAGCCAAAGCAGAAAAGGTGTCAGATCAAGTCTGAACAACCTCATGTAAAGCTACATCCACAGCGCTTTTCTGAAACACATAAATGAGTTCTACCGCAGAAGTGGCTACGTGTGTCGTTTTTGTGTCTTTGGTTTATTTTTGCATTCTAGCATGTAGCCATACCAAAAAACTCTCCCTTTCATACCCCATCTTTTTCCCAAGGTGAACCTTTGGTGGGCCTTAGTTTAACGCATCCAAGTTAGAAAGGGTTTTGGGGCTTAAGAGGCCACCTATGCACATGGAGGCTGTTTGACGGCTAAAGACTGGTGGTAGCCCTTTTTTAAGTGCTTCGAAAAAAGTGTTGCTTCCTGGGGCGTTCCAGTGGCGTATGGGAAAGAGTAATATTTTCCTTTTGCTCTATGAACTTTCTTCCATAAAAAGTAGCTTCTCCCCTTTATTTCCTCCCAGACCGGATAATCACATTGGCATCAGCCCCGCTTATCTCCATAAAATCC
>CAZPTC010000073.1:0-10065 GCA_964589455.1 uncultured Desulfovibrionaceae bacterium
GCCTGTTAAAACAACCAGGAAAACATTCTGGTCGTCAGCCGGGATGATGGTGTAGTTGGCTTTCATGCCATTGCCAGCGTCCATGGTGAAGGTGTAGTTGCTGCCTTCTTCTTTCACTTCTGCACCGGGAATCTGGGAAGCAGCGGCGGTGGCAAAGTCTTTTGCGCTTATGCCATTGGTCGGAGAAAGGGTGATAACAATAGCGGTTTGGTTATCGGGGGCCATCAGGGTAGCGGCACCGGCAGTTTCCATGGCATTCCAGCCATCGGGCACGTCAACGGTAAAGGTAGGGTAGTCTTTTACAGCGGCAAAAGCAGGAAAAGCCATAGCAAGAGTAAGAGCCATGGAAAGCAGAATTTTCTTCATAATCTTTCTCGAATATGTCTAATAGGTGAGTCACTCCAAAGTTGGAGAAAGTGCCGGCCCCATGCCGGCTTTGTTTTTGTGCCTTATGTTGCTTTTTGTGTCAAGGTTTATATCTGCTTATAAAATATGTATGAAAAAAGCCCAGTTATAGATTGTTTCATACAAAGACACACAAAAAAACTATGGCAAAAACGCAGTGTTTCCCGCAGAAAAGCTATACAACATGGTGATGCAGAGGGCACGACTGCAAAAAACTTAAGATAATTTGCGCCGCTTTTCTATAAATTCTACAAATGCACTTGCCTGACGTTCCAAATACGATTGGCTTGCGTCAAGAGAAAGTTTGCCATCCTTTACCTGACTAAACGCATTGGCAACAGTAAGGCGCGGCTGGTTCATAATATCCATATTTAAAAAACTCAAAAGGGTTACCAGATGGTCCTGGGCAATGGCTGTGCCGGATGTACCGGGGGTTATGCCGCTTATGGCAGCCGGTTTGCCTGCCAGTACATTCCCTTTGTTTTCCCCCCAGGGGCGGGAAAGCCAGTCTACAAGGTTTTTAAGCGCGGAGGGGAAAAAGTGGTTATGTTCGGGCGTAAAAAACCATATCCCGTCTGCCCCAAGCACTTTTTCCCGGATACGGGTGACAGAAGCAGGTGCAGGAAACTCAATGTCCTGGCTGAGCAGCGGGACATCGCTGTAGGTTAAAATTTCATACTCCACGTTTTTTCCCAGAATGTCTGCGGCTTTTTGGGCCAGTTGCAGGTTAAGGGAATCCTGACGCTGTGAACCGACTATAGCAAGAATTTTTACGCGATCCATGGTGTTCTCCTGTTGTGAATGGTGTGTTGCAGGAAGAGAAAAATACTGGTTGTACCTCTGCCATTTATTTTATGTATACAGCAGGGTAGACATTAAAAAACCAGTTTCATTATACCCGAGGATACAGAAACTGGCAAGGAAAGAAAAAGGTGAGGAGAAAATAAAAGGAAAGGGCATAGCCTGCCCGCAAAAGTAAAATATGGCGGAGACGTACAGGAGTCGAACCTGCCGTGGACTTTTACACCCACCACTGGTTTTGAAGACCAGGCGCCACACCGGTGGCAAAACGCCTCCACAAAGGTGCTTATGCACCACAAGTACAGATACAAAGTTTTCTGGGCTGCTCCCTAAACTGGTAGAGGCCAAAAACTTGTTTGCTGCGTGCCCTTAAGAATCGTGCGGGTTTTGCCCGCCATTAACATCTGCATTTTGGGTGTCTTGCGCTTGCATATTTTCCTGTGCTGCGGCATCTTTTGCTGCTGGGCGCACATTGTACCGGATACTTTTTATGCTGCCGTGGAAATGCTCATACACGCCATTATCCAGTTGCCAAGAGCTTTTCACCTCAATGGGAAAATGCACATTGCTCCCAGTTTCGTACTTTTCTATGCTGTATTGCCACGGCCTGTGCAAATATTCTTTGCCATCAGGTGAAAAAGGGCGTTTTTCGCAATTAAAGCGGCTCATACGGCCATGTTTATCAACAAAAAAGCGGCCTTCCACAAAGTCCAATTCTTCTTCAACAGGCCCCTGGGCCTTTGTAACAGCGGCGGCGGCCTGTAAAGCTTCTGGCACGCGCTTGTCTTTGGGCGAGGCCGCACGCTCCACCTTAGGCTTACTGGGGTAAGTAAGGCGGGCGCTTACTTCGCGCGCATCCACTTTTCCCCAGGTAATGGAAGGGTGCAAGGCAAGGCCAGGCACAAGCATTACTTCTGCCAAAACCTGTACCATGGCGGCTTTCAGCGCCATGCGCGCACGGGGCATGACATCCGCCGTTCTTTGATCTTTTGGGGGAATGCAGGCAAGTTGACGAAAAAGGTAGCTGACATTCAGGGAGTATCGCCCTTCGCACAGATTTTCCAAACCAGATAAAACAGGCAGAAAGCCAAATTTTTTGGAAAGATACCAGGCAAAACGCATACAGGGGTCAACCGCGTTAAGCTGGGTCATTCGCACAGGAACCCATTTTTGTGTGGGGGAAAAGCGGGTATGGGCTTTATCCCAGTCTATAATGGCATTGAAAATTTCTTCCTGTCCCATAAGGCCAAGAGCTATAAAGTGTTTCTGCACAAGGTCTGGCAGGTGGGCAAGGCTTTTTTCTGTAAAAGGCTTTACGTCCTGCTTGACCCCTTTGGGCCAGTCATATTTTAAATGGTCAACAAACTTTTCGCGCATAGGCTATGCCCGTAATTCTTGGGCACTGGCCAAAAGATAATGCCCGCCCGTAGCAGAAAGGGTTTGTTCGCCCAATATTTCCAGCGCATCTGCATGGATACTTTTTGCCTTTGCATTGCCTGGCTCAAGGCGCAGCGCGTACGAGGTAAGCTGGGCTGCCCAGCTTGCTTCTTCTACATGCCCGGCCTTTGCTTTTGCAAGGGAATCCGCAGACTTGGCAAGCAGGCTTTCCATACCACCCGCCATTTCCACCATGCGTGTGGCTTCCTGTTTGGGGGGCAGGGGCAGAAGCTTCCATGCGTGGCCATCAAACCAGCCCAAATGCCCTGCGAAAATGGAACGCACAGAATACGCAATATTGCCATAGTATTCTTTTAAATAGTCTTTTGCGGCAAGGTGCGGGGGCAGCTTTATTTCGGCCGCAAGCTCTTCCATATCTTTGCCTTCATCCATGCCTTTCAGCGTTTCTGTAAAGACATACATAATGGCGTCGTAGTATTCTTGGATGCGGCTGGCGCAAATATCTGCCCCGCTAAGCGGCACGGAATGGCCCATGTGTACGTGCTCTGGCGCTAAAGCTTTGGCGCGCAGCAGGCTTTCTGTCCAGGCCTTTACGTCCCTGTAGCCTGCGCCACGCACGGCGTATAAATTGGGGAAAGAATCGTACATATTATCGCCAAGGAAAAGCACACGCTCAGCCGGGAACCATACATTAAGCTGGTCTGCGGTTTCACCGGGCATAGCAAGAAGCTCAAGCTTAAGGCCTGCAATTTCCAGCACATGCTTTTCTTCAGCAAAGCGGTGCGTGGGAGGGAAGGGGCCTTTGGCAAGCTTCCAGTGCGTGCCTGGGTCTGGGGCGGGAATATCTGCCCCAAGGGCTTTTTTCTTTTTCGCGTCTGGCACAATTTTGCCAAACTGACGGTCGCCGCGCTTTTGTGTGATATTGCCAAGGTGCGCAAACAGCACGTTTTCTGTGCCAAAGCCTTCTCTGCCCCAAATTTGTACGCTCTTGGGGTCTTGGCCTTCTGCTTCCACAGCGCCCATAATGCCCGCCATGCCCATGGTATGGTCTGGGTGGGAATGGGTATAAATAACCGCTTTAAGAGGCTTTTTTGTGATTTCGCGGAACTTGGAAAAAACAAGGGCTGCCATATACGGGTTTGCGCCCACATCCACAAGCACAATGCCATCCGAGCCTTCCAGCATGGCTATGCCAGAAGTATCGAAGCCATAAGATGTGTAAACAGAAGGGGAAACGCGCAGAATACTGGGGGAATTTGGGGTTTGCATAATGGCTCCGCCTTGTTTTCAAAGATAAGGATTTTTTGTTCGCCTAGGTGTTTTGGGGAACAATGTTGCCTGATCGGCAAACATAGAACATGCGCTTGGAAATAAACATAGAAAAAATTGGTGCCCGGAGCCGGAATTGAACCGGCACAGCCTTGCTACCGAGGGATTTTAAGTCCCTTGCGTCTACCTATTCCGCCATCCGGGCTGGTGCGCATTACGTCTTTGCCTTTTAGCAGATTATCCAAAAAAAGCAAGAGGCCTTGCAGAAGGTGCAGATTTGGTGTTTATGCTGCTGAAAGCAAAAGAAAAGGTTATGCGAGAAAACTAATTAGGGCATACGGTCTTGCTGGTGGGTTCCTTACCAGGGCGTTCTCTGCGCACCACCCAGCCGGAAAGGGCTTCTACAGGGCCGGGTATGCTAAGGGCCTGTTCCTTCCATTTACCGCGCCCAAGAAAGTAAAACACCGCGTCATCTAAGTATTTGTCTACAAATAAAAAGCGGGCCAGCACATCTTTGCCAAAATGGAGTATCACATTGTCGCAAAACGCGCGGTATTGTTCCCTGTTTACTTCCGGAAAAGAAGCCTGGAAAAGCAATTCATCCCCATGCGGGGTAAATTCTACATTACTGCCCCCGCATTCTTCTAAAGCAAGAAGCATTTGGGACTGTAAATGCGCTTCTTTTTCTATAAGTTCTTCATACGTAAGGCGGGAATCGTAAAGTAAACATCCAAAAAGCTCGCAGCGGGGCAATGGCATATTTTCCTCCATTGTTTGGCATAATTCTGCGCAATTCTATTGGCGGATGACAAATAAATCCGGGAAATCCAAGCGGTAGCGCGTGGCAGCGTCTTCAGTGCGTTTATAGGACGTAAAGGGCCCTATCTGGATAAAGGTAAGCCCTTTTTTGCCGGAAGGCAAGGCACGGCATGGAAAGCCAGCCTGCCGTATTTCTGCTAAAAGGCGGCGCACATTGTTATCTGAATTAAAGGCCCCAAGTTGCACATAAAATGTGCCCTCCAGGTCATCGTTTGGGGTAAGGACTGGGCCATTTGTGTTAATGGCCTCAAGGCGCACGCGGGCAGTGCCTGTTTCAATAATGCCAAGTTCTTGTGCCGCGCGCTTGGAAAGGTCCAGCACTCTGGTGCCGGAAAAGGGCCCCCTGTCTGTTATGCGCACAACAACAGAGCGGCCATTTTTCATGTTGGTGACTTTTAATACTGTGTGAAATGGCAAGAGCTTATGCGCAGCAGTAAGGGCATTTTGGTCATACCTTTCCCCACAGGATGTCATATTGCCGTGGAAGCCTGGCCCATACCAAGAGGCTATGCCCTCTTCCGTGTACCCGTGGGCAGAAGTATACGGCACATAGGTTTTACCTTTAACCGTGTAGGGCCTGCTGGAAGGCGGGTCGTGATCCGGCGGTGCAAAGTTTGATGTTGCAGCGCCACAAGCGCTAAGCATAACACACAAAAAAAGAAGTAATAATTTTTTCATTGTATAAAACGTATAAGCGCCACAAGCCCCATGCCAGATGCAAGAGTGAGAAAAAGGCTTTTGAATTTCCATGCAATAAACAGGGTAGGCAGGCTTGCAAGCAGGAAAATGTTGTCAAGGTTAAGCGCAAGAGACCCATTTATAAGGAAAATTTCTGGCGCAACTAAAGCGGCTAAAATTGCCGCAGGGATATAGGTAAGCCAGCGTTCTATCAAAAAAGGCAAATTTTTATCTGCCAAAAGCGTAAGTGGCAAAATGCGTGGCAAACCAGAGGCAAGCGCCATGCCAGCAATAAGCAAAATGGTTTCGCTTGTACCTAGCATGGTTTTGCATCCTCACGCATTTTTCTGTATTCCAAAGCAAGGCCAAGCGTGGCAGCAAGAAGTGTGGCCACAATAATACTGCTTTTCCCAAGGCCAGCCTGGAAAAGAACAAGGGAAAAAAGGCCGCCAGCAAGCGCCACCCATAAATGTATGCGATCTTTACATAAAGGCACAAGTAAGGCAAGAAACATGGCTGTAAGGGCAAAGTCCAGGCCCAAGGGTTTTACATCCGCAATAAAAGAGCTGAATATTGCCCCAAGTGTACAGCCGCTTACCCAACCAAGGTGCGAGGTAATATTCACGGCAAAAATACGCCAGGGGTTGCATGTAGCGCCTTGGCTGAATGCCACGGAATGCACGGCAAACACCTCATCCGTCATTTCAAAGCCAAAAAAAGTACGCTGTAGGCGAGAAAAAGGCCTGAGATAGCGGGCCAGGCTGGCAGCCATAAAAATATGCCGTAAATTCACCATAAAATTGGCGGCCACAATGGCAATAACAGAAGCGCCCATACCTACCATGCTGGCGGCGATAAACTGGCCGGAACCAGCAAAAACAAAAAGTGCCATGCCAAAAGATGCCCAAACCGGTATGCCGCTTTTAACCGCCAAAACACCAAAGGCAAAGCCCATAGGCAAGTAGCCAAGTACCACGGGCAAGGCCATTTTTATACCTTGGCGAACTTCAGAAATAGAAAAGGCTGCGTGCATGGTGCTACTGGAAGCAGAAATCCAGCTCAAAATCCCCGTATTCTGTGCTGAAGGGGATAGCGACAATTGTAGCCTGCCCTGGGAAAGACAGGGTATGGTTTGTGCCAAAAATAATGGACGGGGTAGAGCCTTGCATGGGTATGCCCATTTCGCTAAGCGTAGCGCGGGCCTGGCCAGAAATCATATTGGTAATTTCGCCCACTGCGTCTCGCGTATCGCTTATGATATCCTCAATATCCTCACCCAGCATTCCTTTTACCAGTGCAATAGCGCATGACTGGCTAAAAGAAAGCGCCACAGCTCCGGTTTTTGCGCCCGTAATGCCCACAATAGCAGAAACATCCCCTTGGGCATCAGGGGCATGTTTAACAAAGGGATTCCCAGGCTTGGGAGAAAGTGAAGCCATGGCACTCAGCACATTAATTGTGGCTTGGATGAAAGGCTTTGCGAGGGCAATGTCGCTCATGCGTGTACTCCACAGAAAAGCTGGATTCTAAAACCAATAGACAGCAGCGTCACCGTTTTTTGGTTTAGCACGGAAAGCTTCACTCGTCCAGCGATACTTTCTTGCATACAACACAAGAAACACGCAAAAACTGCATGTGGAAGGCGCAAAAAATGTGTATAACTAAAATGTATACCTATACAGGCGTATACTGTTGCGGAAAAATATGCCTGGTAAAATAAAAATGGGCTATGGCCGCGGGGGCAGAGGGGTAGGCACAGGATTAGGCGGTGCAGGCTGGGCATCCAGTAAAGATTGTGGCCTTTGTGGCGCAGCAGGTTGTGGTGCCTGGGCTGTATTTTGTGCTGCTGGGGAAGAAGGTGAGTTTGCTTGCGGTGTTTGGGTATTGCCCTGGCTTGGGGCTGGGCCAGAATAGGGGCTTTGGGTGGTGGCGGTGGGGGTAATTTGTGGCACTGGTGTGAGTTGAGGCTGGGCAGTATTGGGGGCAGTATTGGGGGTAGTAGCTTGGGGAGTGGATGCAGGGGCCGCTGGAGTGGAAGGAGTTGCAGGGTTTACCTGGGTAGCAGGGATAGCCGGTTGCGGTGCCGGGGAGTAGGGCAGGGCAGTATTTGTGCCATTTGCAGCAGGGGCTCCCGCTGGAGCAGGTGGCGGAGCAGGGGCCGGAGCAGGCGGATTTGCAACAGGGCCACTACCGGGCATTGCAGAGGTTGCGGGGTCTGGTGTTGCAGGTAAAGCCGCTTGTGCAGGGGCAGCAGGTTTTGCAGGAGAAGAGGAGCGTGCAGGGCGCAGGCGCGGGGTTAGTGCTGGGTCTTCCGGCAAGTTGCCGCCATGATAAAGCATAGAGGGGCGCTGGTAATAGCGTTCCCATACTTTATGTATTTCCCCCATAGGGGCATACAGTTCCGCGTTTGCCATGCGGGCCGGGAAAAGCAAAGCCAGGGCAAGGATAGCGCATGTTTTTTTCATCATTCCTTCTCCTCCTTCTCTTGTACTTGTATCGGGTTTTTGGCTTAAAAGTTTAGAGGATTTCCCTGTTGCTGTGCAAATACCCCAGATATAGTGTAGAAAATGCTCTGGTAACTACGGGAGTTCCGCAGTTACCAGAGCATTTAATGTGTATGTACAGGGGTTACACTAAAAAAGTTTGTTTACCATTTCAGCGGAAATTCCGTCCCAAAGCAGCCTGAATATCGGCGGGCAAATTCCTGGTAGGTAAAGCGGTGCTCCTGGGCACCGTACTGTTCCACGCAAAAGCTGGCACATGTGGCCCCTGCTTCTGCCGCTATTTCTATATCCAGCCCCGCGTGCAAAGCCTTCATAAGGCCAGCACGGTAAGCATCGCCTGCGCCAGTGGGGTCTGCCACACGCAGGCAGGGCACTGCCGCAACATGGCGGGGCGTGGGCCATTCTTTAGAAGAAATTTGGGAGCCATGTTCCCCTTGTGTAATAATAAGATACTGCACTTTTTGGAGAATATCCTCTTTGCACAGGCCGGTAAGCGTACAAATCATTTCTATTTCGTAGTCATTGCCAACAAGAAGAAACGCGCCGTCCAAGGCTGTAGCGTGATCATCGCCTGTTAGGGCAATAACCTGTTGGCCTGGGTCATAGACAAAGGGTACTTTGTGGTCGCGGTACCAGCGTGGCAGGTTGCGCATATCGTCCATATTCCCTGGGGAAACAAGCCCCCAGTCTGTTGTTGGGTTCAGCTTGGGATAAAAGGCCGGGTCAATAGGGGTATTCATGGCAGAAGGGGAAAAACCTGTTATTTGGTTGCCTTTTTTGTCAGTGGTGATATAGGCGCAGGCTGTAAAGTCTTCTTTCAGGCGGCGCAGGTTTTGCATGGGAATAGCCATAGAGCTAAAAGCCTGCTCGTAGGTTTCAAAATCCTTCCCAACAGAACTATAAAGCTGGGGTTTTTCGCCAAGTAAAGCCAGGGAATACGCAATATTCCCTGCTGCCCCCCCGCGCTTTTCCTCAATTCGGTCAATGAGAAATGAAACACTGAGAATATGCAGCTTTTCCGGCAAAATATGGTCTTCAAACTGGCCGGGAAAAGTCATGATGCGGTCATAGGCCACAGAACCAGAAATATGGATAGGCATGGGGCGCTCCTTAATGTAGAAAAATATAGGAGTTGGTAAATTAACAAAAAAAACGCGGTTTGGCTAGTAGCGTAAAGGGGTGAGGTTATGGTTGGCTGGCAGATAAAACAGGTGCCATGTTAATCACTTCAATACTGTCGTGTTTGTACTGTTCATCCCATTCACCATAATTGCTGCGCACCAGCATAAGCAGGGTGCCGTCTTCTGACCAGGAAACAGAGGCAATAGGGCCGCCCTTTTCTTTGCTGGCGGCTTTTTCAACAGAGTCGTGGGTGAGAACCATAATCTGGTTTCTTACCGGGATAACACGCAAGGTGCAGTTTGGGTTGCTTAAACCGGCAGGCCATGTGTATGCCAAGCTGGATTCTATATCGGGTGGCTGGTTGAATGTGGTACTGTCTACTGCAATCCACCTGTCTTTATAAAATACTTCCACACCACGTGGGCATACCTGTATGGCCATACCATCTTCTTGCCAAAGTTTTTTTTCACCCCAACTGAACACAAGCGCATCTTCTGCATCTGGCCTGCATTCCACAAGTTCATGGGCGTACCTGTTTGCCAGATAGATGTCGTGATCCAAAGGGCGCCACTTGTAGGCAAAAACTTTACCATCATAGACAACAAATTTTTTTGTTAATTGGTACAAATCAAAGTCTTTTTGTGGACGGCAAATTTCTTCCACCTGACCACTGGCATTTGCCGTGCCAACGCCCACATAGCCGCCCCATTCGCCGTTAATCGCGTCAGACAAATAAAAAAACAAATTGCCTTTGCTGTCAAACGTGGGATCAGATACGTAGCCAAAAGAAGGGCTTGCTACAGTTTTTATTGCTTTATCCGCAAGGGAATATTCGCGTATGGTATTGCCCTTTTGGCTTTCTGCAAGCACAAGCTGACCCCGCAAGGGTTTTTTCTGGTGGCTGTAAAGTATTTTTTCCCCGTCTGGTGAAAACACAGGGTCCCAACCATAATCAATAAAGGTTTGGCTGCCATCTGCCATGTTTATCAGCACAATTTCCGGGTCTGCATAACGCGGGTTGGCCTCAATGTTGGCGTGGAGTTTTTCCCAGAAGAAATTGGGCACAAAT
>CAZPTC010000074.1:0-10060 GCA_964589455.1 uncultured Desulfovibrionaceae bacterium
CTTTTTGGCCTGCAGGTTGGCCTTGTGGAAGCACTTGCAGCCAAGGGCATTACCCCAGAGGCTGTTTATGGCCACAGTGTGGGGGAAGTGGCGGCTGCATGGGCTTCTGGTGCGCTTTCTTTAGAAGATGCGTGTACAGTTATACATTTTCGCAGTGCTCTGCAAGGGCAAACCGCTGGCGCAGGCACTATGGCGGCAGTGAATATTACACCAGAACGCGCAAAAGAAATTTGCACCCTGTACCCTGGGGATATTGAATTGGCAGGGGTTAATTCTGCTGCCTCCATCACTCTTGCTGGCAGCAGAGAAGCGCTTTTAGAAATAAAGGATGCCATTGACGCAGAAAAAGGCTTTTGCAAGCTTTTAGACCTCAATTATCCTTTCCACAGCAAACACATGGCCCCTTTAGAAAAGCCCCTGAAAAAAAGCCTTGCCGGTATTAAGCCCGCTAAAACCCGCATTCCTTTTATATCTACAGTTACAGGTAGGGAAATTGACGGGGAAACACTCAATGGCGAATACTGGTGGCATAATATACGCCAAAAAGTAAATTTTCATCCTGCTACAGAAGCCCTGCTGGATATGGGTTTTCGCTTTTTCTTAGAAATTGGCGGGCATGGTGTTTTACAGTTTTATATTAAAGACAGCCTGCGCGTGCGCAATGCCCAAGGGGTTGTGCAGCCTACTTTGCGCCGCAAAGAAGGGCATATTTTTCCAGATGCTTGGCGCAAAGCCATTGCCAGCGGCTTTCCATTCCAAAAAGAAGCCTTCTTCCCCGTAAAAGGCAAAAAAGTACCCCTGCCAGCCTATCCTTGGAATAAGGAATATTTGTGGCTTGCGCCCACTATTGAAAGCGAAAATATCATTTTTGCCCATAATACCCACCCCTTGCTGGGCAGGCGCTTGCCCAAGGAACTTTTTGTATGGGAAAATGAGCTGGATACCAGCTTACTCCCTTGGCTTGCAGACCATAAGGTGGCAGAAGCCATTCTTTTCCCTGCCGCTGCCTACTTAGAATGCGCCCTTTCCGCCGCAAAAAGTGTGCAGGAACGCAAAAAGAACGAAGTTGGCCCAGTTGAGCTTATCAATGTGGCGTTAAGACGCCCCTTTGTGCTGACAGAAACCCCTCCTAAACGTCTGCGCCTTACCATACACAGGGGAGATAACAGCTTTACACTGGAAAGCAGAAACCTTTTGGATGCAAGCCCTTGGTCTTTCCATGCAGGCGGCCGTATTGGGCACAGCAACAAGCCCACACCTTCACCGTATCCTAAAGCAAAGCTGGATACCATGCGGAAGGG
This sequence comes from uncultured Desulfovibrionaceae bacterium, assembly GCA_964589455.1. Classification (GTDB taxonomy): domain Bacteria; phylum Desulfobacterota; class Desulfovibrionia; order Desulfovibrionales; family Desulfovibrionaceae; genus CAZPTC01. The sequence continues at coordinate 1,302 of CAZPTC010000074.1, forward strand.
AACACCCATTGATAAAGAAGCCTTATATACACTGGCCTCTAAAATCAGCTTCCAATATGGCCCTGCATTCCAAAGTGTAAAAAACGCATGGAAAGTAAATGACAAAACTGTATTGGCAGAATTAGCTCTGCCCAATATTCCAGAGCAGCAACTTTTGTATGAAGGTATGCTATTGCCGCCTTCTGTTGTAGATGGTGCATTCCAAACACTGTTCCTTCTGGCAGCAGGGCTTATGGGTGCAGAAAATGCAACTGGGCCTGTTTCCCCCTGGTTGCCTGCATGGTTTGGCAAAACGCTGCTCTTTAGTATGGAAGAAGGCAAAGCCATACCCGCCTACAGCATAGCCAAACTTGAACGTGTGGCAGCCCGCTCCTTTGTGGCAAGCTTTGAAATTTTGGATAAAGAAGGCAATACCCTTATCCGTATGGAAGATGTGCGTTTCCGCAAGGCGGATATGCACAGCCATCAAAACAACTCACAATTCCACAGCTTCACCACAGTGCGCAAGCCCCACCCTTCTACATCGCCCTTTCTGGCTCTGCCTTCTTTGCAAAGCGTGGTGGACGACCTTGCCCCCGCTATGGCGGCTATTGCCAGCCAGCCTGCGCGTAAACGCTACCATGAAGAAGTGTTGCCCCTTTGCGAAGCAGCCACTGTTTCCCTTGCCCATGAATTGCTGGCGCCCCTTGCCAAAGCTGGGGCTTTTAGCCTGCAAGATGGTGTAACCCTTGGCCTTTTGGATGAAAACTTCACCCCGTTTATCACCTTTATGTTGGAGCTGTTAGAGGCGCGTGGCCTTGCCCAGCGAGATGTCCAAAACGGCAAAACCCGCTGGCATGTTAATGAAGAAAGTGATTTGCCGCCTTCAGTTCTTATTTGGCGCACTCTGCTTGCAGAACACCCTGCCCATCTGCCAGAAGCCACACTTGCTGGACGTGTTGGGCTAAACCTGCGGGCTATTGTGCAAGGCGCGTATGACCCAGAATCTATTCTTTCCACCTCACTATGCGCCACAGCAGAGCAATACCACGGCAATTCCCCTTCACTTGAGCCGGTTAATACGGCTGCCGTACATTTACTGAAAAAAATGCTGGGTACCTTGTCAGAAGGCCGTAAACTGCGTGTATTGGAAATAGGCGCAGCCCCTGGTGGACTTACTGGCCTTATATACGCCGCACTTAAAGACCAGCCGGATTCTTACCGCTACCGTGTAACAGATAAAAATGAAGCCGCGCTGGATAATCTTATCACCCTTTGCGACAATGACCCTAATACCACATTTGGGGCTTTGGATATTGAGCAACTCCCGGAAGATGTAAAGCCAGAATACCATTTACTTCTTGCAGGCCATGTGCTGCATGAAACAGAAAATATTCACCTTGCGCTTTCCCAAGCCAGCAAATTGCTGGCACCCGGCGGGCTTATTGCCATTTTAGAGCGCGCCCCGCAAAGTCTTGTGGATATGGTGCAAGGCATACGCCCCTCTTGGTGGAACCGTTCTGCCAGCCCTACGGAACCTGCTTCTCGCCTTATGCTGCCAAGTCACTGGCAAAATGCCCTTTTAGAAGCCGGCTTTGAAGAAGTATGCCTTTTGTGCGAACCTGCAGACTGTATTGGCGGCATAGAACCAGACGTTTTCCTTGTACTTGGCCGTAAAAGCTGTGCTGAAGAGCCCGCTGTACTGCCTGCCCCCACAAAGGACGCAGTATGGGCTGTTCTTATGGATGCAAACCCTTCCAAAAGCGCTTGCATTGTGTTTGAAGCCCTGCAAGAACGTATGGAAGAAGCAGACTTCCGTGTGCTTACCTTTGAGCAAGAAGATTTACGCAATACAGATACTGCGCCAAGTGATGCGGAAAAACGCCTGCAAATTTTTTTAGAAAGGGAAGCCGGCAAAAAACCCGTGCATTTCATTTCTTTGGCAGGCTTTGATACCGCCATTCCAGCAGAAAAAGACAGCAACCTTTTTGCAGAGCGTCAAAACAGCGCAACGCTTACTCTTCTGGCCTTGACCCATGCCTGGGAAAAAGCAGAGCGCAAGCAAAGTCGCGTGTGGATACTCACAGGCGGTGCCTTGCCCATTACCGCAGGGAATGCGCATATTCAGGCACAAAGCCGCCTTAATCCTTCCCAAGGTGCTGCATGGGGTTTTGGGCGTGTTATGATGAACGAGGCCTCTGGCCTTTCCCCCTTCCTTCTTGATATACAGGTAGATTTGGAAGATACCGCAGCCCATCAGCTTGTGCAGACAAGTTTGGATGCCTTATGCGCAGAGTTATTTGAACCCAATGGGGAAACCGAGGTGCTGTTACAGGGCAAGGCACGCTATTGCCCGCGCCTTGCACCTTTTGATGTGCGCCCAAGCCAAAAACTGGAAGAAAAAGACAGCATGGTGCGCCTTGCTTTTGATAATCCTGGCCGCCTTGACCGCCTGTTCTGGCAGCGCTTGCCCAAGCCTAAAGTGGACAAGGGGCAGATATGCGTGCAGACAAAAGCTGTTGGCCTTAATTTCCGCGATGTCATGTGGGCAATGGGTCTTTTACCAGAAGAAGCTCTGGACGATGGTTTTTCGGGCCCCACTATGGGTCTTGAAGCCTCTGGTATTGTAGAAGAAGTAGGCCCTGGTGTCACCAATTTTCGCAAAGGGGATGAAGTGGTCTGCTTTGCGCCTTCCTGCTTTGCCTCCACCATTATCACCACAGAAAATGCCGTGGCGAAAAAGCCGCGCCATGTAAGTTTTGAAGCCGCTGCTACACTGCCAGTCACCTTTTTTACAGCCTGGTACGCCATAAAACACCTTGCGCGTATGGAAGCTGGCCAGCGTATTCTTATACACGGTGCAGCAGGCGGTGTGGGTCTTGCTGCCCTGCAGGTGGCAAACTACTTTGACCTAGAAGTGTATGCAAGTGCCAGCTCCCCAGAAAAGCGGGAATTTTTGCGCCTTTTAGGGGTAAAAAACATTGTAGACTCGCGCTCCCTTTCTTTTGCAGATTCTATTATGGAAATGACCAAGGGCGGCGGAGTAGACGCTGTGCTTAACTCCCTTAATGGGGATGCTATTGAAAAAGGCCTGGATATTCTGCGGCCCTTTGGCTCCTTTTTAGAACTGGGCAAGCGCGATTTCTACAGTGATACCCCCATGCACTTACGCCACTTCCGCAATAATATCAGCTACTACGGCATAGATGTGGACCAGCTTTTAGTGCGCAAGCCAGAATTGGCACGCCAGCTTTTTGGTGAGCTTATGGCTCTTTTTGAAGACCAAACCTTCCACCCCCTGCCTTACCGCATGTTTCCCCGTGTGGATACAGTAGAAGCCTTCCGTGTAATGCAGCAATCGCGGCATTTAGGAAAGCTTGTGGTTAGTATGGACGAAACTGAACGCCTTGTCAGACATTTCCCGCCAGAGCAGGTGCATATTCCCTGCCGTAAAAATGCTGCCTACCTTGTTACTGGTGGACTTGGCGGCTTTGGTCTTGAAAGTGCCAAACGTCTTGCGCAAAATGGTGCTGGGCATTTGCTGCTTATGGGCCGTAAGGGCTTTGACCGCAAGGCTAACCCGGATCACCCAACAGAAAAAGCCATACAGGCAATAGAAGCCCTTGGCGCAACCGTGCATATTCTTGCAGCAGATGTTACAGACAGGCTTGCCATGCAAAATGCACTTAACTTGGTGCTGGGTGCCCTTGGCAATACCATACAGCTTGCGGGCATACTCCATGCTGCAACAGTGATGGATGATACCACCCTTATTAACCTTACGCCTTCCCGCACTCTCCCCGTGCTGGACGCTAAAGCCCTTGGCGCATGGAACTTGCATAGTATTTCCCTTGCATACTCTTTGGACTTCTTTATTCTGTACTCTTCTGCCACTACGGCTCTTGGTAACCCAGGTCAGGGCAACTATGTTGCAGCCAATACAGCATTAGAAGCATTGGCTGCCTGGCGCAGACAGCAGGGCTTGCCGGGTATTGCCCTTGGCTTTGGCCCAATAAGCGATGTGGGCATGCTTACCCGCAACACTGCGGCATTAGATTCTTTGCAAAATGTGTTGGGCGTTGCCCCGCTTACCTCACAAGACGCTTTGGATGCTCTGGAGCAGGCAGTTTGCACAAATATCACAGGCCTTTCCCTTTTTGCTATGGACTGGAAAAAAACACGTCACCTGCCTATTGCCCATTCTCCCAAACTGGAGCGCATGCGCCGCGATTTAAAGGATGAAGGCGCTGGTACACGCATTTCCCCCACAGAGCTTATAAAAGGCAAAAGTAAGGAAGAAGCCATTATGCTGCTTGCCGCGCGTGTGGGCGAAGAAGTGGCCAATATCCTGCGTATGCCAGCCAACCGCCTTTCTTTAGAAAAACCCGTGGCAGATCTTGGCATGGATTCCCTTATGGCTGTTGAGCTGGGCCTTGCTCTGGAAGAAGCCTTTGGTATGGAAATACCCAGTTTCTCGCTTTCTGGCGGGGCAAGTGTGCTGACTATTGCAGAGCGCCTGTACCAAAACCTAACAGCAGGCGCAGAAGATACAATACAGGCAACGCCTTCTGAAAATGAACAGCTTGTCCGGCGTATGCAGGAACAACACGGCGTTAATCCGGAAAAAGGCCTGGCGGATCAACTTATCCAGACACTTAATAAAACAGAAAAAGCTGGTGGATAGTCCATGTCTACTGAACAAAAGAAAGTTACCCTTTCGGATGAAGAAAAAAAGCGCCTGCTTGTTGCCATGCGCACGCAAAACCCCATGCCTTCCCGCCAGCGCGTGGAAGGTGCCAATGTGCCGGAAAAATACACAAAATTTGAAGAACTGGCTGGCTATAAGCAACTGGTTGTGCAAAATTCTGTGGCAGCAGAAACGGGCCTTATAAACCCCTTTTTCACCTGCCACGATGGCATGGCAAAAGCCACTACATGGATAGACGGCAAGCAGTATATCAATTTTTCCACATACGATTACCTTGACCTAAACGGGCACCCGCAGGTCAATGCAGCGGCTATTGAGGCAATGCAGCGCTATGGTACATCCGCTGGAGCAAGCCGCCCTGTCTCTGGGGAAAGACCCCCCCATGCCAAGTTGGAACATGACCTTGCTGAGCTTTTTAACCGCCCGGCCTGCGTGGCCTTTGTAAGCGGCCATGCCACCAATGTAACCACATTAGGGCACCTTTTTTCCCCGCACGACGCCATTTACCACGACTCCCTTTCCCATAATTCCCTTATCCAGGGGGCAAGGCTTTCCGGGGCAGCGCGTTTTTCTTTCCCGCATAATGATATGGAAGCTTTGGAAAAACTGCTTTCTTCCACACGCGGCAATCATCAGCGTGCGGTTATTGTTTCAGAAGGTTTGTTCAGCATGGACGGCCACCTTGCCAAACTGGACGAGCTGGTAGATTTGAAAAAGCGCTTTAAATGCTTTTTAATGGTAGATGAAGCCCATTCCGTAGGCACACTTGGCGCAACAGGGCGTGGCATAACAGAACATGCGGGCATACCTGCCGCAGAAATAGACCTGCTTATGGGCACACTAAGCAAAACATTTTGCGGGTGTGGCGGCTTTATTGTAGGCAATGAAGCCGTAGTGGAATACCTGAAATATACAGGCCCCGGCTTTTTATACAGTGTGGGTATGTCGCCGCCACTGGCAGCCGCTTCTGCCAAAGCGCTGGAGCTTATGCTGCGCGAACCTGCCCGTGTGACAAAAGTACAGGAAAACAGCCAGTATTTCCTTGCAGAAGCGGCAAAGCTTGGGCTGGATACAGGCAATGCCCACGGTACAGCCATTGTGCCGCTTATTGTGGGTTCTTCCCTTGTTACGGGCTTTCTTTCGCGTATGCTTTTTGAACATGGTGTTAATGTACAGCCTATTATTTACCCTGTTGTAGAAGAAGGGCTTGCACGCCTGCGCTTTTTCATTTCTGCTGCCCATGAAAAAGAGCATTTGCAAAAAGCTTTGGAGCTGACAGCCACCCTCTTGCCAGAAGCTGAAAAAAAAGCTAAAGCTTTCACAGAGTAAGTATTACCATTAAATGCCAAAGGGCATGGGTATACTTTTTTCTGGGAATACCCCGGTATTTGCTTGCATTATGTGAATTTTTCGTCAATACTGTGTGGAGACTAATGGGTACTTACACAAAATTGGCAAGCACCTGTTTATTTTTATCAATATAAAGGAGAGATTATGGCCCCTACATTTAGCATTACGTATTCCCGTAAAGGCGATGTGCACAAAATTGAAACAGGGAAAGGCACCCTGGGTGATATTGTTATAGATAACACTGGTGTTGCCCCTGCCGACCAAGGTGGCAGCGCAAAACAACTTTTGGCCTCTGCCGGTTTGTTTTGCTACTGCTCTGCTCTTTCTGGCACCATGGAAGCCCGCGGCATAAAATACGACAGCATTGAAGCCACTGGCACCCTGCACATGGGCTTTAATGACGCTGGCGCTGGCCGCATCCGTAAAATGACAATTGACGCCCATGTGAAAGGCTTAAACGCCGATGACCCGGAAGCATTTGACCGCGTGCAAAAAATCATGAAGCAAGGCTGCCTTGTCACTGGCTCCATCCATGAAGGTATTGAAGTAGAATACCTTCTTGCTGCTGACTAGCGCATAACAGAAAAACTCTAAGCCTTTTTATTAAGAGCCTTAGACTGCATTTTAAAGCCTGTTGCAAGAGCTCTTGCGCAGGCTTTTTATCTATCCTGCTAGCAGATAAGGCTTTTGGGGCACATTTTTTATACTTTCTGCGCGCACACCCCTAAAATAATGCTATGCGCCATATTGACGATGAAGATAAAAAACACTATCCTATTAATAATATGTGCTGGTAGAAAATTTCACGCAACATCCCAGCAGTATTTTAGAAAAACTGGTTCCGCCTTTCTCTCTTTCTTTCTGCTTCTTGGCGCAAGACAATAACAAAACGCTTTTCGCAGGCGCACTTGTTTTACCCCACGCCTTATGCCCACTCTTTTCTTCTGGCAGCAGAAAAGCACTCCCCAAAAGGAGTGAAAAATGGAAGATGTAAAAAATAGCGAAAGCCCACAGGCAGAAGCTGGCTGGCTTGGCCGCTTCTTACGCAAAATATGGTACAGAAAAGACCTTATGATTTTTTGGGGTATAGTGGCAACTTTTTATGTGCTTCTTATTATTTTACTGGTAGAGAAGTATGTACTGCGCAATATTTAATGCCTTGCGTATATAGGCGTTTGTATATTCTTGCATAGTTGGCCAAGCAAAGAGCTGGCAAACCCAAGTGGCTGCCGGCTCTTTGCGTCTATGCGCTGCAATATTATCCCAGCATAAAATGCAATAAAAAGAGAACGGCAAGACCATACAGCACAGGGTTAAGCTGTTGCCTTTTGCCAGAAAGCAACTTTATGACCACATAGCTTATAAAGCCAAGGCCAAAGCCTGTAACAATGCTGTATGTAACAGGCATGGCAAAAAGGGTTATAAAAGCAGGCAGGGCTTCTGTTATGTCTTCAAAATGGATGTCGCGTATTTCCTGCATCATAAGTGCGCCCACAAAAATAAGGGCTGGTGCAGTGGCAAAAGCAGGTATAAGGGCAACAAGTGGTGCAAAAGGCAGGCAAATAACAAAAAGTACAGCCACAGTAAGGGCAGTAAGGCCAGTACGGCCCCCTTCTGCAATGCCTGTAACACTTTCTAAATAGCTGGTAACAGGGGAGGTGCCCAAAAGGCCCGCCATAAGCGTACCGCTGGAATCTGCCACAAAAGCGGCCTTTAAACCCCGCACCTGGCTTTTACCCTGTGCATTTTGCTGTAGCATACCCGCTTTTGGGGCAAGCCCTACAATAGTGCCCATAGCGTTAAACATATCTACCATAGTCATGGTAAACAGTACGGAAATAAAGCTTACTTCCAGCACGGCGGCAAAATCCATAGCAAATAATGTGGGCGCAATATCTGGCAAACCCCATTGCACCACTTCCCCTACATTTTTAGGTGCCGGGCTTATACCAAAGGCCATAGCAAGCACTGTTACAAGTAATATGCTTATAAGAATAGCCGCCTGCACTTTACGCGCAGTAAGCACGCCAATAAGCAAAAGGCCGCCAAGAGCCAGCAAAACAGCAGGGTCTGCCATATTGCCAAGAGCCAGCATGGTGGCTTCGTCCGCCTTTACAAGGCCGGCATTTTGGAAGCCAAGCAGGGCAATAAAAAGGCCAATGCCTACGCCAATGGCCACACGCAGGCTTTGGGGTATGGCCTCCATAACATAACGGGGTAAGGGGGTAAGGGCCACAAGTAAAAAAAGCAGACCAGAGGCAAAAACAGCGCCTAAGGCACTTTGCCAGCTAAGACCCATGCCCAGTACAAGGGTATAGGCAAAGAAGGCGTTAACCCCCATGCCGGGTGCAAGGGCAAGGGGTGCATTGGCAAAAAAGGCCATAATAAGGGTAGGCAATAATGATGCAAGCACTGTTGCGCCAAAGGCGGCTTCCAGCGGAATACCCACTTCTGCCAGCATAATGGGGTTAACCACCACAATATACGCCATAGAGAGGAAAGTTGTGATACCCGCCAATATTTCTGTTTTAACACTTGAACCCAGCTCTTGCACACGAAAAAAACGCTCCACCAGCCCCATAAAGTTACTCTCTCCCTGTTAAAACTTTTTTGAAATATAGGTGGTGAATAACTACCTATATGTCTTCAAAATAAACCCCATAAAAGTTTTTTTTGGCGAGGGGGAGGGAGTTTGAGGGAGGGGGAGTACCTTTTTGTTCAC
>CAZPTC010000075.1:0-10043 GCA_964589455.1 uncultured Desulfovibrionaceae bacterium
GCCGGTCGCTTGTTGACTTTGTCAACAAGCTCAAGTGGAACTCTTTTTTGCAAAAAGAGTTCCACTTCTGTTTATGGGTGCAAGTCAACAAGCGCCTGTATATTTCTCTCTTACCAAAAATAGACAAGCGCGGGGAGGGCAGAAAAACCTATAATAAAGATGGAGAGTATATGGCTCCAGTCCCATATACGGCGGCCGCCAAAGCACCCAAAAGGGTCAAATGGCAGAGAGTAATAGAGAAGAAAAAACATGCCAAATAACGATAGATACTGGAAAAATGGGCCATTAAACTGAAGAAAAAAGCCAAGGCCCGTAAGGGCAAAAATTGTGGCCCATTGCAGCAGGGCCATTATGCCCATACTTTGGCGAAAGGCCGGGCTGGTGCCGTACTGCGTGGGGTATACTTTCCCTACAAGCGGGAAAAAGCCGCCAAAGCAACTGACTAAAAAGGTGGGGAGTATGCCTCCACGTGCAAGGTCAAAGTGCCATTTTTGCTTGTCCAAAAGGCTGATAAGGCGGGTAATGGCAAGGGGGGTAAGCACAAGGCAGGCAAGGGCGGCAAGCATGGGTGCCTGGCCATTACTGTGGTAAGCAAAAGCAGGGAGGAGAAAAAGAAGGTTCAGGGCCAGGTAAGCAAAAAAGCGCCCAAAGGGCTGGCCACTGCCTGTGCCACTTGTGCTCCAAAGGCGAAAACCGGGGAGCACGCACAAATAAGAAGAAAACCAGACGCGCAAAAGCCCAGGCAGACCGTACTGCTGGAAAAGGCGCTTAAAGGACACTACAGAAAGGCCGCATTTTTCCATAGCATGCCAGGAGGCCACATTATCGTCCCGTACAAGAGCTGTAACGGAAGAGCAGCCATTTGCAAGCAGGCGTTCCGTAACATTTTTATACAGGGTACTGCCAATACCTTGGGCTTCCCAGCCGTGTTTGACAAAGCCGGTTTCTAAATACCCCACTTTGCGTCCACCGGGCAAAGCCCATGTTTTATAGGAGCAGCCGCCTACAACTTCTCCACCGGCAATAGCCAGCAGGGCAGCAGAAGGTTTGGGCAAAAAAAAGCGTTCCAGACTGGTAAAGCTTTTACGGGCAAGCGCGCGGATGCTGGATGCTTCTTCTGGCTGCATATCGCGCAAAAATATTTCCATAGGGCCTTCCTTATGCCTGCGGGGCATTATTGACAACGGGGTTAAAGTAGCCAAAAGCAAGGCCGGGACAGGCTTTTTTAAGGCGCTTTTTAAAGTTGATAAGGCCAACAGCGGGGCCAAAGGGTATGCCTTGCATAAGCTCCCAGTAAAGGTCTGGGTCAATGTTTAAATTGCGCAATTGCACAAAATTGACGCCACACGTTTGGATAAGCTCTGTAAGGGCGGCAATTTCTTCTTCGCAGTCCGTAATACCGGGGAAATAAAGCAGATTTAGCGAGACAAAAACGTGGTGAGTACGCGCTGTTTGTATAGAGGCACGCACATCTGCCCACGGGTAGTTGGGGCGGTAATAGCGGGCGTATACGTCTTCACGGGCGCTGTTCATGCTTACACGCAAAGACGTAAGGCCTGCAATGGCAAGGCGTTCCACGGCAGAGGGCAGGGATGCGTTGGAATTAAGATTTATAGTGCCCTTCCCGCCAGATTGTCTGAAAAGCCGTATAGCTGCTTCCAGAGTATTGGCTTCTGTAAGGGGTTCGCCTTCGCAGCCTTGCCCAAAGGAAAAAATAGGCTCAGGCTCATTTTGGGCATGATAGCGCATAACTTCTGCAATTTCTTCTGCTGTAGGGGTAAAGTCCATGCGGTTTTGGGGGGTGGCGCATATTTTGCTGCCCTGTTCCTGCTGGGAAATACAGCCAATACAACGGGCATTACACACGCGGGAAACAGGCAAAGGGGCTTCGTAACGGCCAAGGGCAAGGTTACGGGCAGCAGGGCAGGCATAGCGCAGCACGCAGTTGTGCATAAGGTGCTGCATAAGGCGGTTTTCTGGGAATAAGGCAATAAGAGATTTAGCTGCTTTTTCTACTTTTTTACGGGAAATATCCGCAAAAACCTGACGTTTGTCTTCATCTACACGTTTGGCTGCAACGTAAAAATCGTCACCCAGCATACCAACGGCTGCGTAGGCAAAAAGCGGTAATACAGGGGCGGTTTCTTCTTTTACATACACAGGGTGCCCTGTAAGGGTGTAGCCTGGGGCTACAAAAGCTGCAACGGCAATGCCACCTTCTTCTAAGGTAACGCTTTCTCCGGTTTCCGGGTCAAGGCCAACAGCGCGGCGCATGGGCAAGAGGAAAAGTTCGCTTTCTTCTGGCAGGGGAATAAGCTCTTCCGGCTTTGGCAAAGCCCATGCATTGCCCTGGCGGGAAAGCATAAGTAAATCCGGATCATCATATATATTGCCAGAAGCATCGGCAAATAACATTCGGGGGCGTTCTATGGGGGGCATTTTTTCTCCATAAGATGTTGAAAAACTTAAGGCCTTGCATAACGCATAAAAAAACGCTAAGGGAAAGCGAGGCCATGCAGCAAAATACTTAAAGGCCTGGGGGCACTATGTCAATGGCGTTTTTCTTGTTGTTTTTTTTGCTCTTTTTTCTGGGGATGTTTTTACTCTTTTCCTTTAGCTTAAAGCGGCAGGAAAAGAACCAGGAAGAGCTGCTCAGGGAGCAAAAAGCTATGCGCCATGCTATGGAACGCTTGGCGCGCCTTGTGGAAAAAAGTTTTGAAGAATTACCCGTGCAAGGGGTGGCGCAAGCGTATTCTGGCAAAGGGGAAACACCTGTTAAAGCGCCTGCTGCGCCGGGCTTAAGTATGGAGGTAGAAAATAAGCCACTTACGCAAGCCCCCCATATTTCCACAACTCCCGATCACTTAGAGCTTGTGGCAGAGAATACAAATCAGGCACATAAAAATATGGCAGGCAAATCTGCCCAAAATAATGCTGCTGGCTTGCCAGAACTTAAACTATAAAACTGGCGCAAAAAAAGCAAGGATTGTCTTATAGTCTGACAGGGGCTTTCTTTTGTTGACTTTCTGCCAAAGCCTATTATGCTGGCCCACATGGCGATAGTATGCATCCATTGCGGCACCAGGGGGCCAGATCTTACCCAGCGGGACTTTTGGCTTTTGCAGGAGCTTACAGCCAAGGGCAATACTTTGGCATGTGCGCGGCAAAGCCCACTGGCTTTGGCTGTAGAAAAGGCCGCATGGCCTTTTTTGTCCTTACCTGCACCCACCGGCCTGCTTGCCAGCATACGCGGAGCGTGGCAAATATGCCAATTTTTGCTGAAAAATCCGGCTGTGGATACCTTGCTTTCTTTTGATCATGCAAGCGCAAAGCTTGCAAGACTTGCTGCGCATTTTTCTGCAAAAACGCGCAAAGCAAATACCTTGCCAGAATTGCGCCTTGCGCACATTGTGCATGAAGGGCATGACCGTGCTTCTTTGCTGCAAAAGTGGCCGTATAAAAATGCCAGCGCGTATTTTTTTGATACAATGGCCCAGTTGCGCGAATTTGAGGAAGCAGGGAATAAGCAGGCCATGCGGATGCCCTTAACCCCGTGTATTCTCCCAGAAGCGTATTCACCTAAATGTATTGGCCAAACAAAGGCTGCGCATTTTCGTTTTATGGTGCCCCTGCCAATGATAGTGCCCAAGGATATGGAAATAGTGCTGCACGCTATGGCAGACTTACAGGCAATGGCTTTAGAAATACCTCCTTGGGAAGTGCATATTGTGGGCGAAGGCCATTTGCTGGAGCCATTGCTGGCACTTGCAAAGGAATTAAATGTAGCGCACAGGCTTGTGCTTTTTTCCGTAGCAGACCCGCGCCCTTATTTTTGTAATGCAGAGGCATTTATATTGCCCACAGCCTTTGGCCCCCATGATATTTTGCGCATGCAGGAAGCTTTTGCGCTGCATCTGCCCCTTATTTGCAGTGCTATGCCAGGGCATATTGAAATGGCGCGGGATAGAGAAAGCGCGCTGTTTTTCCCGCCCTCCCAGCCTATAGCGCTTGCTGGGGCTATGCTACGCCTGTTGCAGGAACCAAAGCTTGTGCAAACCCTTACGCAAAATGGTGCCCATGCCTTAGAGCAGTATACACCAGATGTAACAGCCACACGTTTGCTGCAAATGCTTGCAAAACCCTGATAGCTTAAATAACTCAAGCGTCTTCAGTTCCTGTGCGAGTGGAACAAATAGAAGAGCAGAAAAAAACACCGGCAACATATATTGCCGGTGTTTTGGTATTACAGTAAGGGTATAGTCTACAGCCAGTTAAGCAGCTTATGCAAGCCACCGCCAGATTTTTCCTTGCGTTCCCATTCTGCCTGCTTTTCTTTATAAAGCAGGTAAGCGCTGGCGCCTTGGGTTTTGGCAAATTCATAAGGTTCGCCAGTATCTGCATAATTATCTACAACATACTGGTAGCGGTTCCAGGCAGCTTGGTAATTGCCCATATTCCAGTACACATTGGCTATGAATACTTCGCGTTTTGCAAGCAACACGCGGCATTCTGCAATTTGTTCCGGCGCTTTTGCGGCGTATTCTGTACCTGGGTATGCCTGCATAAGACGCTGGAAGTATTCAATGGCTTCTGTTACTTCTGTAGCGGTTTTATCCACAGACTTATAGCTAAGCTTTAAAGAAAGCGCTAATTGGTAAATTACATAGGGCATAGCAGGGTGACGCGGGTGCAGGCTTTCAAACTCGCGGTAGGCATCTGCTGCTTCTAAGTAGTCACCATTAAGGAAATACGCATCACCAAGAGAAAGCTCCGCTTCTATGGCATAGGGGCTAAAGGGGTATTCATCCTTTATGCGCATAAAGTATTTAGCCGCAGTCACATACCGTTTTTCCTGCATGGAGTCATTTGCGGTTTCAAAAATTTCTTGCACTGTGTCTTCTGGTGGGGGCAGGTAGAAGTAGTCTACAACCCCGCATGCAGGGAGCAAAAGGCAGAGAAGAAAAAGCAGAGAGAGGAAAGCGGTTTTAGGCATGGAGTTGCTCCAGGTAGGTGATGGCCGCTGTTGCGGCGCTTGCGCCATCGCCCACTGCGGCGCTTATCTGGCGGCAGTGTTTGGCGCGAATATCCCCGGCGGCAAAAACCCCGCGGATATTGGTATGCATATCGATATTTGTATGGATAAAGCCTTTGTCATCGCAGTGAATAGCCTTGGGCACAAAACCAGCATTAGGCTCTGCACCTACAAAGACAAAAAGACCATCAACAGGCAAAAGGCGGGTTTCACCTGTATGAACCTGGCGTAAGGCCAGCTCCTGCACGGCATTTTCCCCGCGTATTTCATCCACAACAGTGTTAAGGATAAGCTCAATCTTATCTGGCTGGGCGGCTATTTTTTCCTGGTAAACCATTGCTCCCCGGAAGGCATCCCGCCTGTGGATAAGATACAGCTTTTTGACAATGCGCGCTAAATACAGCGACTCTTCCAAGGCGGAGTTTCCCCCACCCACAACAGCGACCACGCGGTCTTTGTAGAAGTTGCCATCGCACACAGCGCAATACGAAACGCCCTTGCCCCTAAACTGCTCTTCCCCCGGTACACCCATTGTTTTATAATGGGAGCCTGTGGCAATAACAAGTGCATGGCAGAACAAAGGCTCTTTGCCTTCTCCAAGCACCACTTTATGCAGGGCGGGGTGGCCTTCAAAGCCTTCAGCTCCCTTGGGCAAAAGGGGTGTATCTTTTTCAGCAGCCTGACACAGCTCTAAAGAAAGCACGTCCCCGCGCAGGCGTTTAACAGGGTACTCATCCAGGTGGGCGGAAAAAAGATCCGCCAGTTCCCAGCCCTTAATGCCTTTAGGGAAACCGGGGTAGTTTTCCACTTCAGCCGTGCTGAGAATTTGACCGCCGGGGGCCGCCTTTTCTACCAGCGCAACAGTAATACCTGAGCGTACAAGGTAAAGGGCGGCTGTTATACCGGCTGGGCCTGCGCCCAGGACGATTGCGTCAAAAAACTTCATAGGGCTTTTCCTATCATGGCCACAAGCTGTTCTTTGCCAACAGCGCCTGTTACCTGATCCACCACTTCCCCATTTTTGAACACCATAAGTGTGGGGATAGCGCGTATGCCAAAGCGGGCAGCCATATTGGGGCTGTCATCTACATTAAGCTTTACAACCGCGGCTTTCCCTTCATATTCTTCCGCAAGCTCGTCAATAACTGGGGCAAGTCCACGGCAGGGGCCACACCAAGGTGCCCAGAAGTCTACAAGAACCGGTTGGGAAGCTTTCATTACAACACTTTCAAAATTGCTGTCATTCACTTGTTGAGCCATGGAAAATCTCCTTTATGCAAACATAGGGGGTGGTTTCAAAAATTTCAGAAAATTATGCAGGGAGCAATAGAGACATTGTAGGGTGGCCGGGGCGGGCTGTCAAGGGCAGTAGTTTGTGTGGGAATGGCAGGTGCATGGCGGTTTATCCGCAGGCAAAGTTGCCATCAAAGGGTATGGCTTCTTCCCAGGGTTCTGGTATAGGGCAACCGCGTGCCAAAGCAGGCAGAGAAAGCGGGTGCCGTATACCTGCACGCGCCATACAATAACCCGTATAGGCTACCATAGCCGCGTTATCTGTGCAGAGTGGGGGGGAGGGAATAAAAAGGGGCAAGCCTTTTTCTTTTGCCAAACTCTCAAAATGCGCGCGTACCATGCTGTTGGCGGCTACCCCGCCTGCCAGCACAAGCGAGGTACAGGGGCTTGCGCCTTTAATGCCGGATAAGGCTTTTGCCCTTTCTGCTTCTAAGGCAAGGCGGGCTTTTATACACAGGGTATCCGCAATGGCATACAGGTAAGAGGCCGCAACATCGCAAAGAATTTTGGGCGCTTGTGCTATATTTTCTTTTATGGAGCGTGTGGGGTCTAAAAATGTAAGATCTTGGGTTGTCTGCGTGTTTTTAAGCCAGGTTGCAGCCGCGGTTTTTAAGCCGCTGAAACTAAAATTAAGCAGATCTTTTTGGTTTGCAGACTTAGTGAGGGGGCGCGGGAACAGCTTAGGGTCTGGGGTGCCCCTTTTGGAAAGGGCATCTAACAGTGCGCCACCCGGATACGGCAAACCAAGCATTTTGGCAAATTTATCGCAGGCTTCTCCGGCAGCGTCGTCAATAGTTTTGCCAAGCACTTCCATTTCCAGCGGGTTTTTCATCACATACAAATGTGTATGCCCGCCAGAAACCAGCACGCCAAGGGCAGGAAAGGTAATGCTTTGCTCCAGGCCAGCGGCCAATAGGTGCGCGTGGAGGTGGTTTACCCCAATAAAAGGCACAGAAAGGCCAAGTGCCAGTGACTTAGCAAAGCCAACGCCTACAAGTAAACTGCCTAAAAGGCCGGGGCCACGGGCAACGGCAACAGCGTCTACCTTTTCTAAAGGAAAGTTGAGCTGTTGCAGTAAATTATCTAATAATGGCCCCATACATGCGGCATGTTGGCGAGAGGCAAGTTCTGGCACTACACCGCCAAACAGCGCGTGCAAGTCTACTTGGCTGGACAAGGTAGAACCAAGAATTTGGGCTTCTGGACTTGTAAAAGGATTTTCTGCATAGGGAACTACATGTGGCCAGGCCCCGGCATAAGGCTGGCGGGCATCTGGGCGCATGTCCCCCTTTACAAGGGCAAAGGCGCTTTCATCGCAGGAACTTTCTATGCCAAGGACAATCATGCGTATTGGGAATAAATAGCTGTTACGGCGTCAACATCATCCGCAGAGCCAATAATAAGCGGGGTACGTTGGTGCAGAGTGGTGGGCATTATGTCCAAAATACGGTCTTTGCCATTTGTGGCTTTGCCACTTGCCTGCTCTGCCAGAAAGGCCATGGGCGAGGCTTCGTACAAAAGCCGCAGCTTGCCTTCTGGTTTATGGGTATCTTTTGGGTACATAAAAATACCGCCATACAAGAGTGTGCGGTGAAAATCTGCCACAAGCGAACCCACATAGCGCAGGGAATACGGCATACGGCCATCTGATGGGGCGGCAAAATAGTCCACAGCTTTTTTGGTAGCAGTATCCCAATATATATGGTTGGAAGCATTGACAGAATAAATTTTCCCTTGCCTGGGAATTTGCATATCGGGGTGAGAAAGCAAAAACTCCCCTACACTGGGGTCAAGCGTAAAGCCATTTACCCCGTGGCCAGCGCTATACACAAGCATGGTAGAAGGCCCATAGAGAAAATACCCGGCAGCCACCTGCTCTACGCCTTGGCGCAAAAGCCTGTGCGGAGGCAGGGGGCCAACAGCATCATCCTTGCGCCGAAACAGGGAAAAAATGGTGCCAATGCTAATATTTGCGTCAATATTAGAAGAACCATCCAATGGGTCAAAATAGAGAATATAGGAACCGGCAGATTGCTCTGGAGGCAAAATAATGGCATCTTCCAGCTCTTCAGAGCCAAGCGCGCATACGGCACCAGAAGCCTGCATACGGTATAGCATGATATTATTGGCAAATTCGTCCAATTTTTGTACATGCTCCCCGTGTACATTCATACCACCTGTACCACCAAGAATATCCACAAGGCCTGCTTTGCTCACCTCGCGGGAAATAATTTTGGCAGAAAGAACAAGGTCATGCAAAAGGGAGGTAAACTGGCCGCTGGCCTTGGGTGACCAGCGCATTTGGGTTGCCAAAAGGTGCTCAATAACTGTTACTTCAGGCATAATGGCCTCCTCTCTCTCGTCTACTATCTGGCTGCCAAAGGCAAGCAGAAAGGGCAAAAGGCCGGCTTTTTATTGGGGCGCGTAAGTGGCAAAAATAAGGGGCAGATCTGCCATGTTACGGACAAGCCATACTGTGCTTTTCCCAAGTGTACCATAAGAACGGCTTTTTAGTGTAGCCGGCCAGTCTGCCACAGGGGTTTCTTCCATGTAGGATTCACCCGTCCAAAGCACGGTATCTGGTGTGCGTATCATAAGGTCTGCCGGGTTGCCAGCCTGTGGCAAAAGAGCGCGTATATCAAAAGAGGCTATAAGCAGGGCAACAGGTTTTGTGCCATCCAGCAAGGGGCGCGCAAGCAAAATTTCTGGGCCCAAGGGTGTTTCCTGCGCAGCAGCACGCAAAGCGCGTGGGTTAGGCCCTGCTTCTATAGCAAGAAGGGGGGCCGGGTCATACGGCTTCATCAGTACTGGCGGAACACTGGCAAGGGTTTTACCTTCCAGATTGACCATAGAAATGGCAGAAACCCACGGGAAACGCTGGGCTAAGGCCGCCATGTCGTTTTCATTAGGCACACCGGAAAGGGAAGAAAAGGCGCGCTCCAGTTGGGCAATTTGGTTATCAATAGGCATAAGGCGCGCAACAAGCACAGAATCTGCGCTTGGCAAAGATTCCGGTTCTTCCAAAGAAAGCGAGGCAGGCCCGTTAACATGGGTATAATAAAAATCTTTACTGCTTTTCCAGGCTGTTGTGTCCTGGATGCCGCAGGCGCAAAGACTAAGGCTGAGTGCAAGGCATGCAGTGCAAAGGAAAAAACGGGTCACAGCGTACTCCTTGTGGCGGGGCAAAAAAGCCTGCGCATGCTAAAGGCATGGCGGCGCAGGGAAAAAAGTTGCGTACAAAAAAATGCAGAAAAAAGAACATTATTGGCGAACACGGGTTTCTAAACGCACTGCCAGATTTTCCAGCAGGTTCATAACCCGTGCATTTTGGCCAGATTTAGAGGCAGGTTTATCCAACTGCCCATAGGTGCTTGCATGGAGATGTTGAGCATCCGTATTCTGGGCATCGTGTATGGTTGGAATAGGCTGGGCCAGTTCCAAAAGGTCAATATCTTGCTGGGGGGTAATTTGCACATCTGTGGCAATGGCAGGGCTTAAGGCCCCTGTTTTATCTGCCGGGATATAGGCAAACTCTTGTTCATGGGAACGCAAACCCGCAAGGCGGCTTTCTAAAGCAGGTTTTTCTGCAGGTTGGGCGTGGGTAAGCAGTTCTTCAAAAATTTGAATTGCCCCTTCCACATCTCCCTGTTCAGCCAAAAGCTCTGCCATAGAACGTGTGCGCAGTGAGCATTTGCTGGCATTGGCTACGGCCTTTTCT
>CAZPTC010000076.1:0-10042 GCA_964589455.1 uncultured Desulfovibrionaceae bacterium
GCGTATTTTGGTTTATATGCCTTGCAGCACAGGGGCCAGGAGAGTGCAGGTATCGCCACCTGGCATAAAAAGGAAACCCGTGTGCATGTGGGCATGGGCCTGGTGCCAGAGGTTTTCACAGAAGATGTGCTGCGGGATTTACCCGGCGATATAGCCATTGGGCATATACGCTATTCCACAAGCGGCAAGCCGGAGCGGCGCAATGCACAGCCGCTTTCTGTGCGGATGCGGGGTGGCATGCAGCTTTCTCTGGCGCATAATGGCAATCTCACAAATGCAGCCAGATTAAGGCGCGAGCTGGAAGAAGAAGGCGCAATATTCCAAACCACAAGTGACAGTGAAATTTTTGTGCATCTTATTTCGCATGGCCTT
This sequence comes from uncultured Desulfovibrionaceae bacterium, assembly GCA_964589455.1. GTDB lineage: Bacteria > Desulfobacterota > Desulfovibrionia > Desulfovibrionales > Desulfovibrionaceae > CAZPTC01. The sequence goes on from CAZPTC010000076.1 coordinate 373, forward strand.
ACAGGGAAAACCTTGGAAGAAGCGGTGCTGGATGCCTGCGACCGTGTAGAAGGCGCGTATAGCCTTATTATTATGGCAAATGGCAAGCTTATAGCATTAAGAGACCCCCACGGATTTCACCCGCTTTCTGTGGGCCAACTGGACGGGGCCTGGGTTTTTGCTTCAGAAAGCTGTGCGTTTGACCTTTTGGAGGCCACAAGGCTGCGCGGCTTAAAACCGGGTGAAATGCTGGTGGTAGAACCTGGGGCACTGGATTTTCAAAGCTATAAGCTGCGCAAACAAGTGCCTGTGCGGCAGTGCATATTTGAGCTGGTGTATTTTGCGCGGCCGGACTCTATTATTTTTGGGGAAGATGTGTACCAATGCCGCAAGCGCATGGGCCTGAAGCTTATTGAAGAAGCACCCGCAAGTGCAGATTGCGTTATTCCCTTCCCGGACTCTGGCATTTACGCGGCACTGGGGGTGGCACAAGGGGCTAATTTGCCGTATGAGCACGCACTTATACGCAATCACTATGTAGGGCGTACGTTCATTCAGCCTTCCCAAAGTATGCGGCAATTTTCTGTGCGGGTAAAAATAAACCCTGTGCATTCAATGATAGATGGCAAAAAGCTTGTGGTGGTAGATGACTCCATTGTGCGTGGCACAACTGTGCGTACACGGGTGGCAAAACTGCGGGACTTAGGGGCCAAAGAGGTACATTTTCGCGTAAGCAGCCCGCCCATTATGCACCCTTGTTTTTATGGTATAGACTTTCCTTCACGGGAAGAACTGGTGGCTGTGCAGTATAATGCGGCAAGCCTTGCCAGTATTTTGGGCTTGGACTCTTTGCATTATCTGTCACTGGACGGCTTAAAAAGCTCAGTTGCGCACCCGAACGATTTTTGCACAGCCTGTTTTAATGGCGATTACCCCACAGACTTACCTGAAGATTCAAGCAAATTCGCGATGGAGTAGAAAGATTGACTTTAATGGGAACCAACACTATCTTCTTCTAAGGCACAACATGCTGCAAGCAGGGTGAAGTGTGATTAAAACCTTCAGGGATAAAGCAACGGAAACACTGTTTGATACGGGTTTTCACCCACGCTTTGGGAATGCAAGCCGGGCAGCTTTTCGCAAACTGCAAATTCTGGATGCAACAAATACCCTTGATTCCCTGCGCATCCCATCTGGTAACAGCTTGGAGGCATTAAAAGGTGACAGAGCCGGGCAGTTTAGCATACGGGTGAATGACAGGTGGCGCCTTTGCTTTGTATGGTCAAACCAGGACGCTTTTGATGTGGAAATAGTGGATTACCACTAATGAGGTAGATATGTACGCCATACACCCTGGTGAAATTTTACGGGAAGAATACATGGCTCCTTTGGGGCTGGATACCCACAATGTAGCCCAAGCTTTGGGTATTTCTTTCTATACACTGGAAGGTATTATCCAGGAGCAGAGGCCAATAACAACTGATATTGCCTTGCGCCTGGCCCGATATTTCGGCACAGATATGGACATGTGGGTGAAGCTTCAGGCAAAGTACGAAGCGTTTTTGCTTACTACGCAAAATGCAGCAGAATTTGAACGCATTGTTCCACTTGTTTCTTAAAATATGCATAAAGCTTTTTGCTTCCCTTTCCTTGCCCAATAGCGCTCCCCATGCAATATAGCCGTATTTTACTTTTTATACTTTGTCTTTTTTTCTTTCCCGGCAGACTTCTGGCCGCTGAACCGGAATGGGAACTTTTGCGCCCGGGTATGGCCCTTGCCACTATAGAAGCCCAACATAAAGGCCGCACCTTTACCATTACTGCATTACGCATTGACCCTAAGCTTTATTCTTTCACGCTTTTCAGCGCTGCCTGGGAAAAAGGGGGCCTGCACACCCCACCCCAATGGGCAAGAGAAAAAAACCTGGTGGCATTTGTAAACGCAGGCATGTATCTGCCAGATGGCATGACCAATACAGGCTATATGCGCAGCGGCGAACACATAAATAACCCGCACATTGCCTCCCGTTACGGTTCCTTTTTTGTGGCAGAACCTAAAGAAAACGGCTTACCCCTTGCAACAGTGCTGGATAAAGCAGAAGACTCCTGGCAGGCGCTTTTACCGGCGTATACGCAGGTGGTGCAAAATTTCAGGCTTTTTGGCAAAAATGGCGATTCCCTTTGGCCTGCCAATGGCCCGGAGCACCCCATAGCCGCTTTGGCAGAAGACGTGCAGGGGAATATTGTGTTTTTGCACTGCGAAACCCCTGTTTCTGTAGACAGCTTTTGCAGGGCCCTGCTTGCACAGCCACCGTCTTTCATGCACTTACACGCCGCTATGTATGTAGAAGGCGGGGTGCAGGCCACTCTTATGGCTGAAGTGCCAAAAGCAGACCCAGACGGCAAAATTTCGTATATACCGCGCTTTTGGGTGGGTACGCACCCGGCAGATGTTATTTTTGGGAAAAACACCTTCCAAGTGCCACTGCCAAATATTATCGGGGTACAGATACGCTAATGCAGGGAAAAAACAGTATTTTCTGCACAATAGCATCTAATGTCCGGAAATTATTCTTGACTTTCCCAAACGTGGGGACTACAGTTTTTCAGCCAATTTAGAGCAGAAAAGCATGGCAAATGTTTACTGTTCTGCAAGGATAAGTTTGTAACACCTTGCCGCAAGATGATTGTTATCTGGTTTGTTAACAACCATTAGGCAAACATTTTACGCGTAAATTGCTCCAGGCTGCATTATCTTACCATATTTTCCCGAAGGAGATACCATGTTCCAGAAAAAAAGCCTTCTCTTGGTGCTTGCCCTTGTGCTTTTTGCAACCCCCGCATTTGCGGCTGGTAAAACAGGCATTGCTAACCTTGCTATGATAACAACAGCCAGCGCCCCTGGTCTGGAAGCAGAAAAACAACTGCAAGCCCTGTTTGGGGACGAAAAAGCCAAGCTGGAAAAGCAAGCAGGCGATATTAATGCAAAAGTGGAAGAGCTGAACAAGCAAGCCGCTGCTTTGTCTGAAAAAGCCCGCAATGACCGCGCCGCGGAAATTGAAAAACTTGCCAAAGATTTGGAAACCAAGAGCATGGACTATTCCCAGCGCCTTGCCACTACCCAAAACGCCATTTCCACCCAGCTTAATGAAGTGGTAATGATTGCCTGCAAAAACTTTGCCACCAAGAATGATTACGACATGATTATTGATGGCTCCGTATTTCTGTATGCAGATGAAGCCCTTAATGTGGCTGATGGCCTGCTGAAAGAAATTAATGAAGTGTGGCAGCAGCGTGGTTCTAAGTATACCAACCTCACCGGCGCCCCCAAGTAAAAGCTATGGCCCATACCCTTTCCGGTATTGCGGCGTATTTAGGTTTGCCTTTCCACCTCTCCCAGGGTGCTGACGCGGATGTAGAAATTACAGGCGTCAACACCTTGGAAGAAAGTGGCCCGGCCGACCTTTCTTTTTTGGCAAACCCCAAGTACGCCCATTTGCTTACTTCTACAAAGGCAGCGGCCGTTATTGTGCGGCCCGAAGACGCGCCCAAGGTCAGGCGCGCCATTGTCACCCCAGATCCCTACCTGGCATTTGCCCATACCTTGGCCCTTTTTGATACACCACAAGGCAGCTTTACTGGTATAAGCCCCCTTGCCTGTATTGACCCAACTGCCACACTTGGCGCAAATTGCACAGTGTATCCCTTTGCCTATATTGGCCCGCATGTGCAAATTGGGGAAAACTGCACTATATTCCCCCACTGCTATATTGGGGAAAATACAGTGCTTGGCGCCAACTGCGTCTTATACCCCCATGTTACCATTATGGCCCGCATTACCTTAGGCAAAAACTGCGTGGTAAAGCCAGGCGCTGTATTGGGTGGTGATGGCTTTGGCTTTGTGCGTGTGGGGGAGAATATGCAAAGAATACCCCAGCTTGGCACAGTTGTGCTGGGGGATAATGTGCATGTTGGCTCCAATACCTCCATTGACAGGGCAGCACTTAGCCAAACCATTATTGGCAATAACACATGCCTGGATAACCTTGTGCAGGTGGGCCATAATGTGCGCATAGGCAAAAATAGCCTTATTATTTCCCAGGTGGGCATTTCCGGGTCTACCATAGTAGGCGATAATGTCACCCTTGCCGGACAGGTGGGGGTATCTGGGCACTTGCACATTGGCGACAATGTGACCATTGGCCCCCAGTCTGGCGTTGTGCGTGATATTGAAGCAAACCAAACGGTTGGGGGTAATCCCCCTGTGCCCCAGCGCGACTTTTTGCGCACACTTACCCTTATGCCGCGCTTCCCAGAGCTTTTTACCCGCCTCAGCAAAGTGGAAAAGACACTGGCAAAACTTATGGAAGAGGCCCCAGACGTGCCAGACGTGGCGGGCATGCCAGACAGGCCAAGTAAGGTAGACAAAGCAGACAAGACAGAAAACTCTGCCGAAAAATAACCGCTTATAGTATACACAAAAAAGGCGAACCCCTGCTACACGCAAAGGTTCGCCTTTTGTTATTGGTATCAGTATATAGCCTACCGCAAACCTTCCAAAAAAGCCTGCGCTTCTTCCTTCAGTTTTGCAAAGTGTTCTGGCCCATTAAAGCCTTCGCAGTAAAGTTTGCAAATATTTTCCGTGCCAGAGGGGCGCGCCGCAAACCAGCCTTTTTCTGTTTCTATCTTTATCCCGCCAATAGGCCCATTGTTACCTGGGGCATGGGTAAACACCTTTGTCACAGGAAAGCCCGCCAGTTCACGCAAGTTTATACTTTCCGCCTTAAGGCCTTTCAGAGCGGCTTTAATGGCAGGGTCAGCCGGGGAATCCATGCGCTCGTATATAGGCGCGCCATAGCGTGCTGTCAGGCTTGTATAATAATTTGCCGGGTTTTTGCCTGTTGCGGCGTAAAGCTCTGCCGCAAGTAGGCCCATAATGATACCATCTTTATCTGTAGACCATACACGCCCATTTTTCCGCAAAAAGGAAGCACCGGCACTTTCTTCGCACCCAAAAGCACACGTGCCTGTAAAAAGCCCTTCTACAAACCATTTAAAGCCCACTGGCACATCCAAAAGCGGCCTTTTTAAATCTGCTGCTATCTTGCCAAGCAATGCGGTTGTAACCACTGTTTTGCCCAAGCTGGATTCACCTGACCATGCAGTGCGTGTGCGGTACAAATAGTCTGCCGCCACACATAAATAGTGGTTGGGGTTCATAAGGCCCGTGGGGCATACAATGCCATGCCGGTCACTGTCCGGGTCACAGGCAAAAGCCACATCATAGCGGTCTTTCAGCTTCAAAAGCTGGCTCATGGCATAGGGAGAAGAACAGTCCATGCGGATTTTGCCGTCATGGTCAAGCGGAATAAAGCGGAATGTGGGGTCTACTTCACTGCTCACAATTTCCAGTGGCAAATGGTAAAGCTGTGCAATACGCGCCCACCACTCCACACTGGCACCACCTAAGGGGTGTACCCCAAGTTTTAGGCCAGAAGCGGCAATTGCCTGCATATCCAGTATATCACCAAGCTGGTTGCAGTACTGCCCTGCTATGTCAAATTCCTGCACAAGGCCCTGGCTGCGTGCTTTTACAAGGCTTATGCGCCTTACATTTTCCAAGCCGCCTTTAAGCAAGTCATTGGCTCTGCCCTCAATACGGCTGGTAAAGCTTGTGTCTGCGGGGCCACCACTTGGCGGGTTATACTTAAAGCCACCATCCTGCGGCGGATTATGGGAGGGGGTAATAACTATGCCATCCGCAAGGCCCTGCTCCCTGCCTGCATTATAGCACAGTATGGCGTGCGAAATGCCGGGCGTTGGTGTATAGCCCCCACCCTGCTGCACAAGCACCTGCACATTATTAGCAGCCAGAACCTCAAGCGCAGTAACAAAAGCCGGTTCAGAAAGCGCATGGGTATCCATGCCCAAAAACAAAGGCCCTGTTGCTTCCCTTAACTCCGCAATGGCCTGGCTTATGGCCAGTACATGGTCTTCATTAAATGTTGTGGTAAAAGAAGAGCCCCTGTGCCCGGATGTGCCAAAAACAACAGCCTCATCTGGGTTTTCCGGGTCTGGCTTTTGCGTAAAATATGCCGTAATAAGCTTTGGGATATTAGTAAGCGCTAAAGGTTGGGGCAATGTGCCTGCGTCTTTGTGCAATGGCATAAAAAGCTCCTTTTTCATTGGCAACAGAAATTACAGGACTCTGTATAGCGTACCGGGTATTTTTTCTGTATTTCCCGCTTGACAGCCGCGCCGGAATGGTCAATATACCCATGCAGTTGTTGTATACCAAGCCCTGTAAAGCTTCAAGATTTTATTTTTATGGAGCAGAACCTTTTGTATCCGGAAAAACCTTTTCTTTTGCTCCAGGCAGCCCTTATCCCAGGAGATGCGCAGAATGATTATAGATGCACAAGAGCATGCACTTACTTACCCCTTTGGTCAAGGCTGGCATGCCCTTTGGCAAGACCTTGCCCCCCTGCTTGCCCAGGGCAAAAATTTACCGGATGGCACGTACACCTGCCACGGCTTTACCACCCGCGTACGTGCCTACAGCGAAACCGATGCCTCGGAGGCAGGCCTTTGGAAGTATGAAACCCACAGCCAATTTATTGACCTGCAAATTCTTTTAGAGGGCAGGGAAGATATCTGGCTTGACATTACACGCAAAAATCACACGCTTTCCCCTGTTGCCCCCTATGACCCAAAAACAGATATGGCATTTTTTGCGCCCCACAATACCCCTGTAGTGCGTTTCACCATAGAGCCTGGCCTGTTCTGCCTGTTTTTTCCGCAAGATGCGCATGCCCCTGCTCTTACAGCGTCTACCCTACCCCCTTTGCCTTCAGCGCTACCCCCTGCCCCCCCTGCCCAAAGTGGCCCAATTAAAAAGCTTGTGGTAAAAATTCCGCTTTCTGCCTGCCATAATGGTATTTTTGCGTAGTACAACTGTATTGTATGATTTGTTATTGGATTTTTGTGTTTTGAGGATGAAGAATGGATGTATTTGATCAAGCGACAGAATTAGAGCGTATTAACCGAGAATCTGCCCTCCTTTCCGCCATGAAGGCCATGCACCATGAAGGCCCGGAATGGATAGACGGCAAAGCCTGCTGCGCAGAATGCGGCAACCCCATACCAGAAGCGCGCCTTAGGGCCATTCCGGGCGTTGGCCTGTGCCTGGAATGCCAGGAGGACAGAGAGCGCAGTGGCATAGTGTAGCGTACTGCTTTTTGTGCGTTTTGCAGGCCAGTATCCAGCGTAGCACGGGCAATAAAGCACAAGCACCGCTTTATACTTTTCCTTTTTTTGCCTTTTTTCCCCAGTTTTTCCCTTTTTCTACTCTGTCAAACTGCTGGTTTTCCTTTATGCTGCCCGTAAAACGGAGGCAATATGGATTTATCATCAGAAAATGACAGACTCTTTTCACTTGACTTTCTTCCAAACGGGCTTATTTCTGCTTCATGCCGCCTTGTGCAAGATGACGGAGAAAGGGATTGGCTTTGGCGTATTTTGTGTGCGCAAAACAGGCACAGCTTAATACTCTACACTACCCCGCCTGCACTTCTTGCCGAGGAAGGGAAAACAGCCTGGGCTGAAATGACGGGGCAAAACGCATGGCTTTTTGCTCTTGAATTTTTTGTTTCGGCCTTATCCACAGCCAAACTTGGGGGGCTTGCCTGGGTTAATGGTTTTATGGGACGCAGCGCGCAAGTACATTTTTGTCCCCTTGTGCAAGTTCCTGCACCACTTGCCTTGCAAGCTGGTCATGCTTTTTTAGACCATATCCGCGCCACAAACGCCTTAGATAGCCTGCTTGGCCTTACACCGCGCCCCTACGTCTACGCATTGCGTTTTGTGCAACAGCTTGGCTTTAAACGCATAGGCGTTTTACCTGGTGCCTGCTTTATGGCTGGCCGCGGCCCCGCCGGCAAGTATACAGATGGTATTCTGAGCGTTTTTTCTTTCTGATAGTCTACCGCGAATAACGCGTTTTTAGGTGATACCCGTATGATGATGAAAACTTTTCGAGACCTCATATACGCCCTGCTGGGTGTATGCCTTTGCTCTACCCTGCTGGCCATGCTTCTCTCTTTGCCTTCACTGGCAGGCGTGCCCCTTGCTGTGTCCAATATCAATGAAGCGGTTTTTTCTGTTTCCTTTGTGGCCTTGTTTGCCGCGTTTGTTATGTATTTTCATTCTAAAAATACCACCATTACCGTGTTAAAACGCCGCCTTGGCCGCGTGTATGGTGAACTTTACCACCACAAAATGCGCCTTATTGACGTGATGGATGGCGAATATTCTTTTTATGATATTGAAAACTATTTGTATAATGACGAAACCTTTATTAAAATCCGTAAGTTCCTTTATGAAGACTATTTTCTGCTTCTTCATTATGACCCCTTCTTTAAAAATTCCAAACCATCAGAAGAAGTAAGCCTGTTTTACGGTATGCACAAGGAATTAGAAACTTTTCTTAATTCCATCACTTTTGATAAAATTGAATACAATAAGTTTAAAAACCAGTTTTTAAAAGTTCATGGGCACCCTATTCTGCCCAATAGCACGGAAGAAGAGTTCCGCGTACCTGAGCTTGTAGAAGCGTTTGAAGCATTAGAATCTTCCTTTGAAATTGCCCTTAATACAGTGGATAAATACCTGCTCTTTATTGAAACCCACATGAAAGCCCTGGATAAATACTTTACAGCAGGCGTACCGTGGAAAGTGCAAAAAGCAGGCTTTGAGGGCGAATTTCAACTCTGGATGCACGCAAAGTCTGCATAAGAACGCACTTCCCCTTCCATCGCTTCTTTCCCCAAACTTTTTACTTTCGCTTTAAAACACTACGCCACCCAGAAGTTCTGGGTGGCGTAGTGCGTTAACAGGCAAAAAAGTGTTATGCCCTTTATGCCCTTTATGCCCTTTATGCCCTGACGCCTGGCTCTACATGTATGGTTATGCGCCCCATGCCGGGCACAAGTTCGCGCAGATTACTTTCCAACTTAGAAGCCAGTTTATGGGCCACTGCCACTGTTGTATCCGGGCTTGCGCAGCAACGCATACTTAAGGCTGTATGGTTGCCCATTGTCCAAATATTCAGGTCATGGCATGTATAAAGGTCTTGCTGTTCTTCCATAAGGGCATACAGGGCCTTGCGCACAGAGTCATGGTCAAGGGGAGAGTCTAAGGCAATAGAGGCACTGGTTTGGCGCTCCAGAGGCTCAATGTGGGAAATAATATTACAGGCCCCTATGCGGGTTATAATATCTTTTTCCAGAGCGTCTACCTGCGGGTGTGCTTTATCAAGCGAAAGAGCCGGGTCCAGTTCTATATGGAAAAAAACGTGCAAGCCCCCTTCTAACTCCAAAAGGGCAAGACCATGCACTTGCAGGCTATGGGCTTCTGCAAGGTTTTGTATAGTACGAAAAGCATTGGGATTATTGTGGGGAGAGGCAGGCTCAATATGCACATGCACTTCTGTTTCCTCTGCTTCTGGCAAGGCGCGCCTTACAACATCCTCCAAAATACAGGAAACTTCGTGGGCCGCGTCCACACGCATGGTAGCAGGGGCTTCTACAGAAAGGTCTACAAAATATTGGGCACCACTTTCCCGCACCCGCACATCAAGGGGTTTAAAGGTGGGGGCCTCTGCAAGCAGGGCCCGACGCACAGCCTGAGCCTT
>CAZPTC010000077.1:0-10007 GCA_964589455.1 uncultured Desulfovibrionaceae bacterium
AAAGGCACCAAAATACTGGCAAGAGAAAACACCATGCACAGACTCAGCAAAGTTTCATGGGCCCAGTCCTTGGCTGCAAGCGTGGCTGCAAGCGCATATTCCCGTAATTTACCCATGCACAAACTCCATACGGGCAAGCGCCGGCCCATTTTCTTCCCTGCTTACAGTAAGGCCTAATGGGCGCAAATGCAGGCGATTTGCCAAATCTCTGTTATGGGTTACCATAATCAGTGTAGAAGAAACGGCCTGCTCTAAAAATAAATCTAAAACTTCCAAAGCAAGGGGCGGGTCTAAAGCAGAAGTGGGTTCGTCTGCCAGTAATACTGCGGGTTTTGGCGCAAGCGCACGCACAATGGCCACCCTTTGTCTTTCCCCTACAGATAATATGCCCGGCTTTGCGGATAATAAATGGGAAATTTTTAAGCGTTCTGCCAGAGCGCCAATTTCATTTTTTTCTACTTTTCTTCCCATAGAACGTACATGCAAAGCCATATTTTCGTATACAGAAAGAAAAGGGAAAAGACCACCAGTCTGCAATACATAGCCCATTGTTTTCTGCCGGATTTTTGCAAGGCTGTCTTGCGCTTTTGTGCGGCTTTGCCTCCATAAGGCAAGAATATCCACAGGGCCATCTGGCGTATCAAGTACAAATTTTCCTGCATCTTTTGGCTGCAACAAAAGCCCCAGAAGGTCTAAGGCTGTACTTTTGCCAGAACCACTGGGGCCTATAAGGGCAATTTTTTCCCCTTTCTGTATGGTCAGGTTTTCCACATGCAGGGAATACGCATCTTCCCGCTCAAACTTTATATCTTGCAGTACAAACATACGCTAACCTGCCAAGGAGTATACAAAGGGGGGCTTTATTGAGCTGGACGGTAAAAAGAAGCAACAAAAAGCCACACCTTATGGCAGGGCGCTAAGGGGCACACGGTACACCCAGTCTCCCGGGTTGGTGGCACCAAAACTTTCCCAATTGGCGCGGTCTTTATCGTATTCTTCATAACGGGCAATGCGTGACTTTAAGCGGTTGATAAAGTTGGTTTGTTCCCCCACACTCATGTTATACCAGTCTTCTTCTGTCAACATAAGAATATCGCTCTTATACGGCAAACCTTCCAAAAACTCCCCAAGCACACCAAGCTGGCCTAAGTTTGCGCCTGGTTGCTGGCTAAAGCGGCTGGGGTCATTGCTGAGCTGGGCAGAAGCAAAGAGTATGCCTTCAAAAAAATCGCGGGAGTCTGTGCGCTTTGTGCGCTCCGCATTATCAATAATAAGCAGTAGTTGCTTGCTTAAGTCGCTAAGTTGATTTTTGGTAAGTAAAACAGCGGGTTCTGCCGCAAGCACAGGGGCTGCCTGGGCATTTTGGGAAAGCTTTTCCAAGTCTGCATCCGCTATCCATGCGCTTACAACGCCGGGGGCACGGGTGCCTTCTTTTTGGCCCAAAAACTCCAGTTGCATGGCATACCCGGTTGCCTGGCCAATGTGCTGGGCAACGGCATACGGGTCTTGGGCATTACTGATGGCAGTTGGTTTTTCCATAAAAAGCCCTTCCGCTGTTGCGGTGACAAGCTTTGTATAGGTATCTGCAAGTATTTTACCCACTTCCTGGAATTGCTTAAGGCTTTTCTTTTTATCCGCTGCATCAATGGCAATGTAACTGGATGTGTTATCTGCCATGCGGGAAAGTTCCATATAGGCTTTTTCCGCATACGCCACATTGTTTTTACCACTGGGCGTTTTTAAGTGTAAAGAGGTAAGGAAAATATTATTGCTGCGCAGATAGTCTGCCAATTCCTTTGCGTCCATTTTTGTAGAAGAACCTTTGTCAGAGCTTGCAAGAGGCCCGGCATCGCTTACAAGTAACATGACACGAGAGCCGTAATCGCCCCAGGAAAGTTTTTCTACAGCGGTTTTTACACCCGCAAAGGAGTCTTCATTAAATGCGTGGGAAGAAGCCTTTGCTTCGTCCAGCTCCTCCAGCACTTTTTCTATATCTTTGCGGTTTTTTACTGTTGTGAAGTCAGAAATTACTTTAGAGGTATATTCTAACTTAGGGGAAAGCGCTGTACTACTGCGGAAAGCCACAATAGCAATGCCTACTTTATCCCCATGGGGGTTCTTTTCCAAAGAGTCGTATATTTCTCTCACCAGGGCAAGGGTTTGCTCAATATAGGGCTTCATGGAAATGGTGGTATCAATAACAAACACAAGGCCTGTGCGCAATTCCTTACTGGCAGAATTTTGCGCAGCAGACTGCGGGGGAGAGCCAGGGTCAATAGAGGCCACACGCAAAAGTTTGGTGGCATCGCCAAACTGGTCGTCCATTTCCAGCACAGGCATAAGATAGAAGCGGTTTTTTGCAACAGCGGTTGCCTGTGGCTCCATAGCAAGCACAGGGAAATTGGGGTCAGTTGTGCCTTTTGCTGCCTGCTCTTCCAATGATTTTACCACCTGCCCAAGGTTTGGGCTGGTGCAAACATCTACAAGGGGCTTGTGATCCTTAAAGAATAAAACAGGCATACGGCCCATGCGGTCTGTAAACACCATGGTAATAGCCTGTGGCCACATGGTAAGGGCTGTTTTATCCAAAAAGCCGTCTGCTTTATTACTGTTAACGCCCACTTCTACCCTGTCGCCCTGGTAGCCGTAGATATAGTACACAGTAAAGGTTTTTACTGCCGGGTTAACCGCGGCATCCCCTGTGGCGGCTGCGTATAGCACTGCCCCAGGATGCGAAACAGCGCGCTGGTACAGTGTTTTTTTACCTTCCTGCAAAAGCGGTTCGCGCGCTTCTGCCTGTGCAGCCATAAAAAAGATACCCAAAAATAGGGAACAGAAAACAAACAGACATATTTTTTTCATGGTTTATACCCAGCAGCCTTTGCCTTGTTATACCAAAATGTGGCTTGTGTTTCGTCTTTAATAATTGTCCCATACGCAGGAAGCTTGGGGTCATATATTTGCGCCAGATTGTACATGGCCTCCCCTTCCCCGCCTTCTGCCGCGTATTCTATAAGAATGAAGCGGGAATCCTGGGCTTCAGGAGAGTCCGGGTCAGATACTTCCGGGTTTGCCATAAGCGCGTTTGCCATAGCCAGTGCGTCTTTTGTCGGGCCTTTGGATACCATAAATTCTGTCACAATGGTTTTGGCCGAGCGTTTGACTATTGTTGGCGCAGCCGGTTCTGCAGGAGCAGCCGTTGCCGCAGGGTCAGCAGATTCTGGTGCCGGGGCTTGAGAAGGGTCTGGGTTTTCCGGATTTGCTGCACCTTGCCCACCTTGACTGGCAGTGTCATCTGCCGGAGGGGCTGCCGGGTCTGTTGCCGGGTCTGTTGCGGGATCACTCTCTGTACCCGCCGGGTCTTTAGCAGTTTCTTCCACAGCAGGCGGGCTTTGTACCCCCGTATCCCGCAGGAAAAACCACCAGCCAGCCGCACCTGCAAGAGCAAGCAATACGAGCACAACAAGTGCAAGAAGAATGGGCGATGTTTTTTTGGCAGGAGTTGCCGCCATTTGCAGATTTTCCGGCACTGGGGCGGGTTCTGCCACTGGAGGTGGGGGCGGGGCAACAGGCTCCGGGGCTTTTACAGGTTCCGGCTTAGGCGCAGCTTCTTTTTTAGAAAAATCCGCATTGCCCACAGCGCCGCTTGCACCCACCCCAGAATAGGTAAGGGGGCCAAGCTCCAGCAGGGTGGCCTGCGGGGCACCAAGGCCATACAGGATAACCCGGTAGTTTTCTAATGGGTCTAACCTGTCCAGCACCTGGGGGCCTACTTCCATAATAAGGGCATCCCCATCTACATTTTCCAGAATGGGAGAAAGGTGCTCCTCTGTATCTTGCCAGCCGGTTACACCTAAAAACTTTCTGTCTCCCGCACGTTGCACAGCAAATGTGTGCTTTGCCCCCAACTGGGCACCGCGTATACTTAGTAACCCATAGCCTGGGCCTTTTTTCAAATCATTTTCGCAAAGGGCTTTCACCTTTTTCTCCTTGGTATAGGCAAAAATAGATTAGGCGCTTTCGCCTTTTACCACACGCAGTATTTGACCCAAACGGGCATTTTCTGCCACATTGATATTCTGCTCGCCATCAAAATTGACATTTTCTTGTATAAGATTGAGCAAGGCGCGCAGCCAGTCTGTATAGTACGCCCTGTCATAGGAAGACTGGTTTTCCGGCAACACGGGGAAAGCTTCCGGGGCCTTTTCCCGCTCAAACAGCGCGTAAGAACGCCCATTCATAAGCACTGTGCGGTCTTCCTTTGCTTTTTCGCCGGGGTTAAAGCCAAGCCAGTCCACAAAGGCATTTAAACTGTTGGCAGCAAGGCTTGCCTGCTTCCATACAATTTTATCTTTATCCATATTGGCGTATTGGGAGGCCTTACGCAGGCTTTGCGCAATATGCTCCTTAAGGTTAAGCCTGCGGCTGCCTGTTGCCAGTTCTGCAACAAAGGCCTCAAAATGCGTGGGCGATATGCCAAAATAGCGCTGCATAACAGGGTGTTCTGCAAAGGCGTGCAAGCGCTCCAGCCAAAAGCTTTCTATGCTGACAGAAAAATTATCCGCTTCGTCCTTAAAAAGGCCTGTGGGGATATGCGCTGCATCTGGCACGGGGGTATCGTCCCCAAAAAGATCATTGAGGATATCGTCCGAGCTTACGCGGGAACCCACCACCACCTGCTTTTGCAGGTTTTGCCCTTCTTCCAGAGCCTGGGCACGCATTTTTCTGTCTGCTTCAAAGTACAGGTTATAAAGGTCATTATCCTTTACACCAAGTGTGTGCATAAATTCCCCAAAAAGCTGCACCTGGGCCATACCGGCAAATATAGCGGCAAATTCTTTGCCAAGCTGTTCTTTTTGGCGGCGTTCTTCTTCTTTATTGTCTGTTTTCCAAAAAGGCGCAAGACGCGCATAAAGCCGTTCCTGCCGCTCTTCTATGGCTGTTTCAATTTGCAGGCGCTTAATGGACGGGTTACAAAGTGGGCGCAGTTTTTCGCGTATGTATTGTATGCCCCCTTCATTTAAAGCCATAGCGGCATCCCATGCTTCCCGTGTGTTACTGAAGTGCTGGGCAACAAGAGTGCTTTGTATAAAGGCGCTTTCTAAAGAATCGACATAGGCTTTTTGGTCTGCCCGGATACCTTTTTCTTTGCCTTCCGCATCGTAATCCAAAATAGCGTCAAAGCGGAAGTTGGGGTTACGCAGTAAAAAGAGGTTATTAAACGCGCCATCTGTATCCCATAAACGCGGCCAGTCGTGCTGTTTGCCAAAAAAGTCCAAAAGGGAGGCGTGCAAACGGTTATCCCAGCGGGTTTCTACAGAAGGGGCACCTTTTTTCTGCTCAAACTCCATATCAAACTTGGTGAGCACAAAATATAAAGCTTTGGGTTTGCCTTTGCGACGTTCTGGTGTTTCCCCGTGTGTGGCTATTACCCAGTCGTTTATTACACCGGGAAGGTCTTGCACTTCCTGGTTGCTGGGGCCAATGCAAAGCAACATACTGGTTAGTTCGCGTTCTGCACAATAGCGTTGGAATAAATAGGCAACTTTACCGCGCAAAAACATTTCTTTCAGCATGCCTGGCTTTTGCAATTCACGCCGTACATCGTCTATTTTATAGCGGGAACGGTAGCCTGGAAAGTCTAAAAGGTCTGTATAGTCAAAATAATCATCTGGTTTTGTTTGCATGACAATGGTAAGTTCTGCAGTAAGAGCTGTTACAAGCGCCCTTTGCAGCTCTACCTTTGTACCATTTGTAGAAACAACCTGCAGCAAGGCTTCGTCTTCTGCTTCCCCAAGGCCTTCCAGCATAGCCACGTCAATAATACTGCCATTGCGCGGTATAAGGGAAGTAATGGCGCAAAAGGCATTTTTTGCATGGCCCAATTTTTCTAATGCAATAAGCAGGGTACGCAAAAGACGGGTAAAAGATTCTACATTGTCCCAAATTATGCTGTAAAGCTGCACCCTGTTATCTAATGGAAGAAAAGGGGCAAGCTCAAAAGCGCGGGTAAAGTAGGTGCGTTCCAGCTCTTGCACGCGGGGCTTGGCGCGGAAGTCTTTAAGCAAATAGTCCTGCAAGTCTTCCATATCATCCAGAGTAATAACCCCATTGGCAGCACCCACAAATTTTTCCAATTTATCCAGTTCTGCGCTTATTGCCCTGGCATCTGGCACTTCTTTATGCTCACAGTCTGCATAATAGGTATTGGCCAGTATTTTTACAAGGTCAGTTTCTGAAAGCAGGCGTATTTGCACAGGAAAACCTGGGGGCAAGGTATCTGGCTTAGACATGGTAAAGCGGGTGACAAGGCCTGTTGATTCCTTGCCGCCTTCCGGGTTTATTTCGCTGATAAAATCATGCGTGGCCCCGCCAAAATCTGCCAGTAATGTGCCCATTTTATCGCGCGCAAGCGCAGAAATAAGGTAGGACTTACCTGCCTGGCTTGGGCCAAAAACCCCGGCGCACATTTTGCGTGAAGCCGCAGATTCGCACTGGCGGAATAAGCGGCCAGCGCGCCTTAGTTCCGTAACAAGGCCCTTATACTCTGCCTTGACAATATCCTGGTTGTCTGTTGCCCAGTCTACAGCCTGCGAAACCGCGGTGGAAAGCGCTTTGCAACGCGCCACAAGTGAAGCATTTTCCGCTAACATCTTAACCCCTTATGCTTGTTTCACAATGCCAGTATCCATCCAGAAGCCTTCATCCAAGGGCAAAGTCTGCAAACGCGCCTCCAGGTCGCGGGCATTTACAGCATTGCCTTCTCTATCCACTATATCTTCAATGAAAAGTTCGCCTTCATCCCGTTCATCGTCCTTTTCCTGTTCACGGATAAAAAGGCGCATAGAAAGGGTGAATGGCAATTTACCAGAAGCCCTGCGGCGCGCTTCTTCTGAAGAAAAGTCGATAAGGTAAAAGCGAGTTGTGGTCCAGCGCTCTACCATAAGCTGGCGAAAACCCACAGCAATGGGGTTAGAGAATATAACCTGCTTCTGGAATTCCTGGTCACTCTTATTATCAATATCTACATTAAACCAGACTTTGGGGGTCTTAATCTGCCCGTTAATATCCATTTCCCCAATATACTTGGCAGTGGATTTGAGCTTAAGGCTTGGGGTATCAAAGGAAAAACCTTCCAAATGCCCTTCTGCCAAAGCGCATAAAATTGCGCCCACTACTACGGTTGTTTTGGGGTCTGTGATATTGCCAAGGGCATCCGCAAAAGGATACCAACTGCCCACGCGGTAGTCGCACATAGGGATAATGCGATCTGCAGGTACAGGAAGTTTGGCAAACACAGAGGAAATAATGGCTTTAAAGCGCGTGGGTCTGCCGGAAAGCAAAAGAAGATCGCAATCATACACATGGATAACTTCGCAAAGATTTGCAAAAACATCTGCCAAGGTTTTGCGTATGGTCATGTCTACACTTTGGGGTTCCACACGAACAGGAACATCCATAAGCGTAAAATCCTGCTTGCCGGTATGGCGCTTAACCATACGCTCCACATAGTCCAAAATGGCTTCTGCTGGCTGGCTTTCTGGAGTGAAAAAGTCCCCAAATGTGCGGGTAAGGCCACCCCCGCCTGCGCGTAAATCTGCCTCTTCATACAGGCGCAGAATACCAAGCGCAACAGGTACAGCAACCTGACGGATAAACTGCCCGCGCTTGGTGCGGCTGGATTGGGTGCTGTCCATAATATCGCGCCCAAAAAGCTGGGCAAGCAGCGGGCTTGGGTCTTGCAAACCAAGAGAACGCGCCGCTTCTGCAATAGCAGCCAGCACATGTTCATCAATAACAGCGCGCAAAATTTCATCGCCCGCTATATTAAAGCCATCGCGGAAATCTGTATGCGGGGTTATACGGGCGCTGGAGCTTTCATCGCTTTCCAGCTCAAATGTTGTGATAGAAAGGTCTGTTGTGCCGCCGCCCACGTCTATGGTGGCTATGCGCAAACAGGGCCTGTTATGGAAACGCTCCTGCCTTTTACCCATAGTTTGGAAAAGGTGGTGGGCATCCCCTTGGAATTTGCGTGTAAGCTCATTATATAAATACACAAGTTGGGTACAGGTGGCTTCGTCCCAGTCTGAGCGCACCATGGGGGAAAGCCTGTAGTCTGGCTGAACCTGGCTTATACGGCGCTGGTCAACAAAGTAGTCCTGCCAGCCAAAAGCATCCCACAGCACACGCACGGCCCATTGCACCCAGCGGTTGTATATTTTCTGCTCTGCCTTGGGCATACCGGGTGGAATGGTAAAAATAATGCGGCGCAGTCTGCGCGGTAAATTGGGCAATTCCCGCCGCACACGCTGGGCAGGGGAATTGATGGTGGTAAGAGCCTGTATGATAATTTCCACCATAAGAAACATCATAAGCGAAGAGCGTGTGAACATAGATTCAAACGCCACTTCCTGCTCCTGGCTGCGGAGCTGGGGGTTTTTCTTAAAAAGCGGGTCATCAAAGCACACAATGGGTGTGCCGTATTTATTGAGTTTTTTTGGCATAAGGCCGCGGGTAACCATAGGCTCTGGGCCGCCGCGCGTGTTATAGCGCCAGCTTTGCTGCCATGCCCTTTCGTCCCACAAATAGCGCTTGGGGCTGGACATGCCTGTACTGCCTTCTGCACACACAGCGAATGTGGAAAGCCGTGCGGCTTCCGGCCCAATGCGCACCATTGACGGCCAGGAAAATGCCGGGGAACGACGCCCTGAACGGCGGCTTAAGCTATCATTCCCAAACGATACTTCGCTAAATTCAATGCGGGTATCAAAGGGCTCTGTATAGACATTATAGGGCCTGTCCATATCCCTGAGTTGCAAGGGGTAGCTGTCGTTCAGGTTGGTGATTTTTTGCGGCAAAGTTTCCACCAGAATACCAGTGGAACGGGAATTGCCTATATCCAAAATAAGGTCAACATCTATGGGGTTATCACGCTTGGGGTTAATAACCTGCACCGCAACATCTTTTGTGGCAAAACTGATGACATCTAAAAATGTAAGGTAAGAAGCAAGGTATTCTAAAGAAAAACCATCGTCATCATTGCGTTTTTTTTGGCGGGCTTGCCAGAGCGTTTTTAGCCATTCATCCACCCACAGGGAATTAAGAAACCAGGCATTGTCTCTGGCATGGGTGGCAAGACGAAAAGCCGCATGGGCAGCAACATCCTTAGGGGAAAGCGCGTAATATTCTTCCCCTTCCGCAGGTTGCTCTTCAACTCCCATGTCAAAAGCCAGCACAAAGCGCAGCATTTGCGGGTTATCCGGCATTTCTGTTACATAACAGCGCGCCCAGTTACTTGGCCCACATTCAAACCTTTCTCCACCATCTGGCCATTGCTGGTCTCTCAGGCGTAAAAACGGCAGGGGTATCCATTCATTTTTCCAATTATCCAAGCACTTGCGGGCATCCACATCGTACGCATCCAAACCGGGTGCCACGTCTATGGGTTTACCTGTAAGGCCGCTAATGGGCACTTCGTCCTGCATGGTGTAGGGGATAAGCATGGCTTTTTCCCCTTCATCCTTGCGCTTTTCTTCTTTGAACGAACGCTTGTGGCGTCCAAACAGGTTTGTATCATACAGAAAATCTAAAAACTGGACTGGCCCGCCTGGTATAAGGCTGACCGGCGATTTATAATCCGGGATATCGAACATCCATTCCCCCGCAATATAATGGGATTAACGCAATGTATTATTCACGCACAAAGTTTATCTGGTAAGACTGCTGGTGTGACCCACCAGAAAACACCCACTTACACGGTGTTTTGGAGCCTGAACCCTGACAGGTCATGGTGGAAGATGCCCATGTTTGCCCTTCTGTGCAAGGCATTTCTTCCGACTCCATTTGCAGCACGCCATTTGCGTTAACAACCGCGCGCGTGGCTCCTACACAGGTGCCAGCAACGGGTGGGTCAAAAATACGGCGTTTGCCAATGCCATTGGCGTCAAAGCAGAATTGCTCTTTTACTATGCGCTTGGTATTGTATTCTGGCCTTGTGCCTACCCAAC
>CAZPTC010000078.1:0-9991 GCA_964589455.1 uncultured Desulfovibrionaceae bacterium
ACATGGCCATTTTGTGTAAGGGCGGCTTTTTCTGTTTCGTGGCTTGTATCCAGGGCTTGTCCCATAGCTTCTGGCATAGTGGCAACAAGTTCCATAAGGGCGGTTTGCTTCTCAGGGCTAAGGCGCTTAAAGGCGGCGGGGCTCATGCCTACCCAAAAGGCGTCTACCATAAGGGGCAGGTCAACGGAATAGCGGATAGCCTCGTCAATTTTAAAGGAGCGCACAGCAGAAAGGGGGCAAAGCACACCATCTGCCATGCCGCGTTGCAGGGCAAGGCTGCTTTCGTGCGGGACAGCCTGTATGGGGTGTGCGCCAAGGGCTTCTAATACTTTTACAGAAAGGGGTGCCCAGGCGATAATTTTAAGGCCTTTAAGGTCTGCCAGAGTTTTTACTTGTTTTTTGGTAGTGTGCAAAAGCTGCGGGGCAGAGGTATAATGCCAGAGCATTTGTATGCCTTCGCTTTCTTTTTGGAGGGCGGGGCTTTCTTCGTACAGGGTTTGCATAAGGCGGCTGCCTGTAACGGCATTAGGCACAATAAGGGGCAGGTCTAACACGCCAGCCAAGGGAAAGCGCCCGGGGCTGCGGCCGTGGGCATTGGCGGCAATATCGGCAACACCCTGTTTTACGGCTTCAAACATACCGGCTTCAGGGCAAAGGGTATTGGGGTTAAAGTAGCGTATTTTGGCAATGCCCGCTTCTTCCAGAGCTTGTATCCAGGGCAAAAAGCCATCCACATAGCCAGGGTGACGTTCTGTATACGCACTTGTGAAACGCAGGTTAAGGGGTTCCGCAAAGGCAAGGGCGGGCAGAATAAGAAGGCTGACAAAAAAACAAAGGGAAATTCTACGCATTAAAGCACACCAATGGTTTGATAAAGTGGTAATTCATCCGCAAGAAATGCGGTGTAACGGTTTGCCAGTTCTTCCAGCGTTTCTTCACGACCAGAAAGGAGAACTCCATCTTTGATAATCTGGCGATTATGGCGCTTTAACTGGCTATACACATGCTCAATAGCTGATTCCTGCCCTGTGTAGGCAGGGGTTTGGGTGAAAAGAAAAATCTGCGTCAGTGAGTCAACAGGCACTGCGGCTCCCAGAAGGGGAGATGCCAGAAACCCTGTGGGCGCAAAGTCATGCGCACGGCGCATAAGCTCCAGGTTAAAGGTTTTTGCACGATCACGCACACGCGCTTCATCTGCCACGCTTTGGCAAGGGTACACAACACCTGTGTGGACAAGCAGGGCAAGGTAGGCAAGCATGGCGCCAACTTCTGTAGTGGGCAACTGATTTTGAACGCTTTGCCAAATGGCATAGCCAGTTTTGGGGGTACGCCCATTTTCTGCAAGGGCACCCATTATGGCAAGGAAAGGGGCATTATCCATCTCCATTTCCCCCATGCCAACAGAAATTTTAGGGGTAAACTTTTCTGCTGGCAAAAGCTGCACATAGCGCAGGGAAAGAAGTTTATGGGTACGCTCTTCCGGGCAAATGGATTGGGCACCACGGCAGAAAATATCTTTACGGAACATCTGGTTGATAAAATAATCCCGTGCCTGTTCTCGCATAAGGGGATTTTGCATACTATCCAAGACAGTCTGGGCTTCCTTGGTAATGCCCACACCGGGCAAACAGCTTGCAGGCACAACAGAGCATGCAAAATTCAGTCGGGCTGGCAAAAGCCAGTCTGCCATTTCGGAAAAATACATAACATCCCAGTGGGCGTTAAAGTATTCATTTACAATATATTGGGGTGGCTGTTTGGCTATTTCCGCAAGCTTGTCTTGCAGCCAAGGCACTTGCTGCTGGTAGCGGGTGCCAGCGGATAACACACTGTTTGAAAAATCTATGGCATGTTGCACACGCTCTTGAATTGTGCATGTTTTATCGGCAAAGCGGTCTGCAAGGGTAAAAAGCTGGCGCAGGGGCGCAGCAGCAGACCAGCCAGGGTAGGTGTTATAACTGATATACAGCGAGCCGCCTGGCTTTAAAAATTTATCCGCAAATTCTACAATATATTTTTTATTGGCATCGCTTACCCATGTCCATATACCATGCAGGCACAGCATATCTAAGCGTGGCAAGTCATTCCGGGCAAGCAACTGTTCAAAGCTATCATCCAGTATTTGTATGCCAAGACCGGCAGATTGGGAAAGAGCGCTGGCAAAATGCGCATGGGTGGGGTTAAAGTCTGTCCCTAAAAAATACCCCGGATTAGCGGCAGCATGGATATTAAGCGCAAAACCCTGCCCAAAGCCAAGCTCTGCGTATGTAAAGTCTTCCGGAAGGGAGGGGCCGCCTTCTCCTTCTTCCTTGCCATGCATCCAAGAGGCTTCCTGCCCGGAAAGCAGCATGCAATAGCGCTGCATAGTGGGCGAAAGCTCTCTGTAATATCCAAACGTATACGCGGCGTCCACAAAGTAGCCATCTGACCATGTGGAACCGCCTGAAGCAAAGTGCCCTTGTTCAGCTGCCATACTATGCTCCTTTTTATTGCGCGGTGTTACACATTAAACAAGAAGTGCATCACATCCCCGTCTTGTACCACATATTCTTTGCCTTCCACACGCAATGTACCACTGGCGCGGCAGGCGGCCTCACTTTTATGGGTCATATAATCGGCGTACGAAATAACTTCCGCGCGGATAAAGCCGTGCTCAAAGTCGCTGTGTATAACGCCTGCGCAGGCAGGGGCCTTCCAGCCCTGTTCAAATGTCCAGGCACGCACTTCTTTAGGGCCGGCTGTAAAGTAGCTGGCAAGGCCAAGGGCGGCGTAGCCTGCGTGGATAACCGCTTCTAAGCCAGAAGTGGAAACCCCATAAGAGGCCAGCATTTCTGTTTGCTCTTCATCGCTGAGGCCTTGCAATTCTTCTTCTAAACGCGCGCAAACCTGCACAACAGGCGCGTGACGGCTTGCGGCAAAAGCCTCCAAAGCCTTAATATGCGCGTTTTTTTCCCCTAGGCCTGCTTCGTCCACATTGGCGCAGTACACAACTTTTTTGGCTGTAAGCAAGGCAAGTTCCTGCCAGGTTTGCTTAAAGGCCTCGTTATGCTCTGGTATAGAAAACGTGGCGGCAGCGTGGCCTGCGTCTAAATGGGCCAAAAGGCGCGTGCATTCTTCTGCGGCTTTGGCGGCGTCTTTGTCAAACTTGGCTTGCTTTTGCAGTTTTTCAAGACGCTTGGAAACACTTTGGATATCCGCCAATAAAAGCTCTGTCTCAATGGTTTCAATATCACGCAAAGGGTCAACACTGCCTTCCACATGGGTGATATTATCATCCTCAAAGCAGCGCACAACCTGCACTATAGCAGCGCATTCCCGTATATTGGCCAAAAACTGGTTGCCAAGCCCTTCCCCTTTGCTGGCACCACGCACAAGTCCGGCAATGTCAATAAAATCTACCGTGGCGTAAATGGTTTTTTGGGGTTTTACAAGGTCTGTTAAGGCGTCTATGCGCGCATCCGGCACAGGCACGGTGGCCTTGTTAGGTTCAATGGTACAAAAAGGGTAATTGGCACTTTGGGCATTCTGGGCGCGGGTAAGCGCGTTAAACAGCGTGGACTTGCCCACATTGGGCAGCCCCACAATACCTATACTGAGGGACATGGAAACTCCTTACAAAAATGTACGCAAAAAAGAATATCCGAAGCGCCTTGGTTAGACAAGCAAAGTTTTCTTGAAGATTAGCCTTGCTTGCTTCTGCGCCTTTGCGGTTTTTCTTTTTTTCCTGCGTTTTCTGGCTTTTCTGGATACGATTTACGCTTTGGCGTGTGCAAACCAGCCTCTTTTCCACCACGGCGCTGGGTTATGGCCACACGCTTATGGAAAGAAGCGCCGCGCTTTTTGCCAAACAGCATATCTTCCCCGCCTGCGCCTGTAGGCACAGCTTCAATATCTAACTGCCGTAAATTTACCTGACGTATAGAAAGCTGTATGCTTTGCCCAAGGCGGTACACCTGACCGGAAAGATCACCCACAAGCTCATGGCGTTCTGGCAGAAAGGCAAAATAATCTGCCCCCAGGTTTTCCATACGCACCAGCACTTCTACGGGCAGGCCCACAAGTTCTGCAAAAAAACCAAAACTTGTGACAGAGCTGATAACAGCCGGCCATTCTTCCCCTTCTTTACCCATAAAATACAGGCAGGCAAGGCGTCGCGCTACTTCCCGTTCTGCCAGAGTAGCAAGGCGTTCTGTGCCATTCACAGTATCTGCCATGTCCAGCAGTTTTTTTTCTGTTTCTACATGGCCGCCGGGTAAACCAAGGGCTTTTTTCAAAACGCGGTGATTCACCAGGTCTGCATAACGGCGAATGGGGGAGGTAAAGTGGCAATAACTGGCAGAGGCAAGGCCAAAGTGCCCTTCTTTAATGGGGCTGTAACGCGCCTGCATAAGGGAGCGCAAAGCCAGCCTGTCTACCACAAATTCCTGGGCTGTGCCGTGCACAGAATCAAGAAGGGCAGAATAAAAGGCAGAGATACCTTTAGGGCTGAGGGTTTCGCCCTCTTTTTCCTGCTTTTCCGATTGCCTGGCTTTTTTGAGGGAAGGAAGCTCTAAACCCATTTCTCCCAAGGCCTGCTTTAAATCCCATACTTTTTCCTGGGAAGGGTCTGGGTGGGCGCGGTATAAAAAGGGCAACTGCTTTTTTTCTAAAAATACAGCCACTGCTTCATTGGCAGCCACCATAAAGGCTTCAATAAGCCTGTGGCTGAATAAGCTGGGGTGATCCACCACGCTTGTTACTTTGCCTGCCTGGTCTATAGAAAAAACAGGCTCTGGCATGGCAAAATCCAGCCCGCCATCCTGCTTGCGGCGCACAATTAAAAGCTCTGCCAATGCCTTGGCTTCTTCCAGCATGGTGGCCACATCTGCTGTAAAAGCTGGCGGCGCACCAACAGGGGCATCGTAAAAGGCCTGCACTGTCTGGTAGGTAAGACGTGCAGCAGAAACAATGGTGCCACAGCCAAAACGCGCGGCATCCGGCACTACATGGCCTCTGGCATCAAACAGCATATCCGCGTACATAACAGAACGGGGAACAAGAGGCAGCAAACTGCATATATCATCCGAAAGCAAGGGGGGCAGCATAGGCTCAACAGAACTTGGGAAATAGTAGGAATTGCCCCGTATATAGGCCTCTTTATCCAAGGCAGAGCGCGGCAGCACATAGGCGCTTACATCTGCAATGGCCACCATAAGGCGAAAGCGCTTGCCTTTAGGGTCTGGCGCGCCTTCTGCATTTTCGCGCCGCACAAAAATGGCGTCGTCAAAGTCGCGGGAATCCGGGCCGTCTATAGTCACAAAGGGAAAATCTAAAAGCGGCCTGTGTACACTTGCGGCTTCCTGCCTGCCCGCTAAATCTAAGGCTTTCACTTCCTCCAGTACTTCCTGGGGAAAAGCCGTGGGAATGCCATTATTAAATTTGGCAAATGCTTCCTGCACAGGGGCTGTGTCTTCCTGCCCCATGCTGCGTATAGCTTCTGCAACATAGTGCCGCGTGCGGTTGCGGCGCGCACGGCCTGCATGGACTATGCCGTCTTCACCCTGCTCTGCATCGTCAAATTGCGGGGCCACTATTAAAAGCTCCCCTTCCTCTACAGAATGGGGCAAACCCTTTGTTTCTACCTGCAAACTAAATGGGTAGCGCATATCCACGGGTACGCACATGCACTGGGAGCCGGGGCCTTTTTCCCGTACAACAACGGCAAGTTCCGTATTGGCCCTTTTAAGCACTTCTGCCACCATGCCATCGCGCGAGCTGGGGTTTACCCTTTCCGCCCGCACTAAGTCCCCATGCCAGGCTCCATTTTCTGCGCCTGTCATAATGCGTATATCATGAGCGCGGTCTTGGGCTTTTTCCCCACTGCGCACTTTATTGGCAGGCACCACAAAGGCCGCGCCAGAGCGCTGCACCGTAAAAATGCCCTCCATGCTGGAAGCCATTCTTTGCCTTGTACCGCCTTCTTTTTTGCCACGGCTGGGATTTGAGGAAAAACGGCCTGCTGGCTTTTTCCTCTTGCTGTATCCTTCATCTTTGCTTGTATGCTGCTTTTTCAAACCTGTTCCTATACCCATATAGCAGGGTGTTCTCAGTAAAAATTAATTACAGGCTTTGGGTGGCGCATGTGCATGCGTTTGCCTTGACCCATAAATCAAAGGGTGCTGCGCCATACGACGCAAAAAAAACCGCCTTACCCTGTAACACATAAAGAGAAGGCAAAAGTGCAGAAAAGCCCGTAAGTTTTACCGCGTCCTTTTCTGTACACACAACTGGCAGGCCATGCGCTGCAAGTGCTGCAGCTTCTTCTGCCATAAAGCTGTGATGATCCGGAAATACCATATACTCCACAGGCGCGCCTAAAAGTGCTGTTGCGCTTGCCTCTACAGGGCCGGGGTTGGCCACACCACTTACCAAAATATACCCATTGGGAAAGGCCTGCACTTTTTTACCTGTTGCCGCAGCCACGCATGTTTCCACCGCAAAGCGGAAAACAAAAATGGGCTTATTATACGGCGCAAGTTTTTCCAAAGCCACTTTTTCCAGAGCTTCCCATTCTTCCACACTTGTTTTTATGGCAAATGCACTGGCCGCAAAAAGCGCCCCTTTTCCTTCCCGCCAGGTACCCCACGGGATAACCCTGTTCCAATATTCTGGCGCAAAATCTTCCGGGCTGAATAATACCAAATTTACATCCCGTGGCATGGCTATATGTTGGAAGGCATCGTCCAGTATAAGCAGGCTGATATTCTGGAAGCGTAAATCTGTCAGCAAATCTTCTGCACCCCGCGCGCGCTTTGGGTCTATCACTACGGGCACCTTGGGGTGTTTTAGCGCCAGCATAAGGGCCTCGTCTGGTAATGCTCTGGGTAAAGCACCAGATCCATTTTTTACTGCTTCCCCAAGCAAAATATGCGGGTACTGGGGCAGTTTTGTTCCATAGCCGCGTGTAAGCACGGCTGGCAGGGTGTTTTCTGCACCAGTGCGGAATAGCGTAAGCAAATAGTCCACCACCACACTTTTGCCTGTGCCACCCCAGGAAATATTGCCCACGCTTATAATGGGCGGCGCTTCAGCAAAAAGGCCCCCTTCTCTTTGTGTACTAAGCATTTTACGGCGTAAGGCCATAGCCATGCTGTACGCAAAAGAGAAAGGAGCCAGTAAAAAACCTAGCACGTTTTGCAGGGGATGTTTCACACTCCCTTTCCGCGATTATTCACGGTTACCAAAAAGCTGCAAAAGCATGAGGAACATATTGATGAAGTCCAGGTACAAGGCCAAAGCGCCCATAATGGCACCACGGCGTACCAGGGTAGCATCGTCCAGGGGGGCAGATTCGCCCATTACGCGCAGACGCTGGGTATCGTAAGCTGTAAGGCCGGCAAATACAATAACGCCCACTACGCTGATAACAAAGTTCATGGTGGAGCTGCCAAGGAATATGTTCACTATGGAAGCAAGAATAATGCCCCAGAGGCCCATAATCATAAAGGAAGCCATGCCCGTGAGGTCACGCTTGGTAACAGCACCAAACACACTCATACCCGCAAACATACCTGCGGACACTAAAAAGGCATTTACCACAGAGGCTTTGGTGAAAACAAGCAGGGTGGGGCCCATAAAAATGCCCATAAGACCCGCATAAAGCAGGAAAAAGCCTGTTGCTGCACCGGCTGAAAGTTTTGGCATAGCCATTTGCAAATAGATGACAAGACCAAAAATACCCACCATAAGCAGGATCATTGGTATAAAACTACCAAAGAAAAACTGCATAATAGCAGGGGTAGTGCTGGTAATATATGCCGCGCCTGCTGTTACCAGCAAACCGGCAGTCATCCATACATACACTTGCTGCATAAATACAGAGGCGGCACTTGTGCGTACCTGGCCTGCTGTTTGATCGCGTAAATCACTCATTTTTTCCTCCATCCTCCAATAGTGCGAGGATCGTTGTTAATGGATTGCCTCCATATTAAGCATCTTTTTCACATTTGGCAAGCTTTTTCCCTATATCCATATATTGCACATGCAATAGCCTTTTAATCTTCGGTTTTTTTCAAATCCTCAATATTATAATGCCAAATTTTTGTTTTTACCTTGACACTAAAGAAATATTCGTTTTATTGTAATATGTTACATTTTGTAACGCATTTTTTATACCCTTTAAAAGCGAGCTGCCTAATGAAAAAAATTCTTCTTACACTTGGCCTGTGCCTGAGCCTTTTAGCCCCCACTGCCGCCCTTGCCGCTGAAATGGACATGTCCAAAGCTACATGCAACGAGGTAACAAATGAACAAGAGCTGATGATGATTGTATTCTGGCTTGACGGCTACCTGACAGCCAAAACCGGTGATACCACCCTTAGCACCGAATGGATTACAGAGCTGACCGCCAGCGTTATTGCCGCCTGCAACAAAAACCCCAACACCAAACTGATGAGCATTGTGGAACAATAGTCTTTCTTCTGTCTTCCATAGAAAAAAAAATCCGCCTGTATATTGCAAGCGGATTTTTTTATTGGGTTTTCAGAATATGCATTAAAGCGCACCCAGACCCGAACTAAACGCCATATTCCGCAAAACAGGCGTAAACATGCCCACCCGCCGTATGGAGCGCTCCCCTTGTTTCAGGCGCGTTAACCAAAGCTTTTGCTCGTATATTTTGCATGCCCTGCCCCATATATCTGGCTCTGAAAAAGCATCTGTGCTGCTTCCAACAACCTTTCCAGCCATACTTTCTGCCACACTTTCCGCCAGTAACCGTGCCGTTTCAAGCGCGTAGCCAATGCCCTCTGCAGAGCTTGGGCTTATAAAGCCGCCAGCTTCTCCCACTAAAGCCACACTGGCAGTACCCACTTGTTTTGTCCCTTTGCCCGCCCACGGCATGGGGCGCAAAATTAACGCCCCCTCCTGCCTTTGCGGCTTAAAACTGCATTCTTTCCCATAGCCCAGCTTTTTTACCCGCTGCTCTAAAAGCCTGAACTTCTCGCCTACCCCGCCAGCACTTGCAGGCACAGCCATGCCCAAAATATACTGCCTGTTTTCAGCCCCACCCTTGGGAATGCCCCAGGCATAATAGTCCGTTAACCGCGCATCAAAAAAAGCCGCATACTCCTGCGGGAAATACTGGCCCTCAAAAAATTTTTGCACACTCACATACTGCCTGTACTTCCCTGCCTCACCAAAAAGCTGCCGCCTTACCACAGAATACGCCCCATCTGCCCCCACCAGAAAGCGCGCCATTACCTGCCGGCCACCACTTAACCACACCCGCCAGCCAGCTTCCCCATCCTCCTCAATTTTGCGCACAAAACAGCCTGCCAGCTTCTCCACTTTAACACTATCCACTTGCCTAAAAAGCCAGCGGTCAAACTTTTCCCTGTCTATATTCACATAATGCCGTTGGTACAAGCCACCCTTGCCAGTTGCCAAGTCCCATGCGCGTACAGCAAAACACTGCACATCTTCCTGCACCGCACTTGGCAGCGCAAAACCCAAACGCGCCAGCTCTGCCTGCGCATGGGGCGCCAAAAGCCCCCCGCAACTCTTTGTCCTGCCGCGCCCCGTATACGTTGCTCCCAGCTCCCGCGCCTCAACAAGCAACACGCGCAAACCAAGACCCCCCAGCCGCATGGCAAGTGCTGAACCACCAGGCCCTCCGCCTGTGATGAGGATATCGTAGGATGAGGAAGATAAAGACATGGGACTGCTATTGGGCTCCAGAAGAACGAACTGCTATTGGGGGGGATAATCCCCCCCCAAACCCCCTTATTGCCGGGCAGATGCCGGCTTGACGCTTGCTGCGCAAGCTGTCTGCGCCGGCATCTGCCCGGAATAAACGGGCTTGGAAAGATTTTATGCCAGCCATTGCACAAATAACAGGCTGCGTATACTCATAAAAAAGTTAGGCGCTTACTAACAGTAGTGTATTTGTACGCATAAACTACAATGAAAAGTTTTTTGGGGAGTGGGGAGGGGGTTTGGGGGAGGGGCGAAC
>CAZPTC010000079.1:0-9817 GCA_964589455.1 uncultured Desulfovibrionaceae bacterium
GTAGGGCCGCCAACAGTAGCAAGGGCAGAGGCTGCGCTTGTAGAGAAAAGCAGTGCCAACTGTGCCCAGGAAGCAGGTGTGCAGCATGTAAAGGCAATAATGTGGCCAACAGCAAAAATGCTTACACCAATGCACATGGCCATGGGGGTGCCATTGACAAAGCGTCTGCGGAAGGCGTCAATAATGGGGCCGGCAATAAAAAAGCCAATCATGGAGGGGAAGAACATAAGGGCGGCAATATTAGCGGCAGCAGAAGGGGTCATTTCTGCGTAGCGGATAAAGTACATGGGTAACCAGCCGCCAGATGCACCGGCAAAACAAAGCAGTGCAGCCGCACCACCAAATACGCACAAAAGTGTGGGGGTTTTAAAGAAGCTCCACAGTGTGCGTAAGTAGGGTTCTGTTTGCGGGGCAGCAGCACCAGCAGCAGAGGCAGAAGGCTCTGCTTTTTTCAGGTGAGGCTGGGTTTTAAAGTCCTTAATGAAAAGTGCAGAAAAAGCGAGTATAAGGCCAGGAATAGCCACAACACCAAGTGCGTGGCGCCAGCCATAATGCAAGGCCAGCCATGCGCCAAGGGAAAGGCCAATGGGGGTACCAAGGCCAATACTCATTTGAATAAGAGCCAAAATGGTACTGCGGTACTTTTTGGGAAATTGGGCAGATAAAAGGGCTTGGGCAGCCGGGTTATAACCAGCTTCGCCAGCGCCTACCATAAAGCGCCCTATAAGCAGGTGGGAAAATGAACCGGCAAAGGCGCATAACCCAGTGGAAATACTCCATATACCGCACATAAGCGCCATGGTCTTTTTTCTACTCCAGCGGTCTACTAAATACGCTGTGGGTATAACAAAACCCGCAATAGCAAAACTGACAATAGAAACCAGTAAGCCAAGTTGCGAGTCAGACAGGCCAAAGTCTACCTTGATGTAAGGCAGTAATGCGGTGAGGATATACCTATCTACACCATCTAAAATAGCCAAAAGAACAACAATAGAAAGGCTGAAAAATGCGGCCTTTTTCCCAATGGGCCAGCCATCTTCATGGCATTCAGGGTCCAGAACAGTTACTCGATTTTCTGTGTTTGTTTCCATAAAAACCTTCTGCAATTCTAGCTGTGGAGATGAAAACATACTAGTGAAAATATTCACTAGGCCACGTATAAACCCTCATAACACGTGTGCAAAGGAAAGAGTGCATAAAATCCCTAAGCACATCCAAGATATATGCAAGTTCCATACTAATGCTGCAAGTCTTGGAGTGCCTTTGGGAAAAAAATATCATGCAACAAGTGACTCTCTTTTTTGTATGTTTTTGCCCCATAATTGCAAAAAAGTTTGTCTTATTTTCAGGCGGAATTATCAGCGCTTCTTTATTTTTCATTACTAGCAAGGCTTTTCTCACTTTGGGAAAAAACGTAATTGTTGCATAAAAAGACACACCCCTTGTGTTTGATTTTTGCTGAGGTATTTTGCCTATACGCTATTCTTTTTGAAGTTTTTCCTTGACAAAAATCTAATACACTTTATATTTCGCCACATGACGAAATAACGAGGTGTATTATGTTCGATTTTCTTACTCTCTGCCGTGCCCTTTCGGATGAAAACCGTGTGCGTATGCTTATGGTACTGCGTGGCCGCAGGCTTTGCGTCTGCCAGCTCACGGCATTTTTAGACTTAGCCCCTTCCACAACCTCCAAGCATCTTTCCGTTTTGCGGCAGGCCCGTCTTATTGAGGGCCGTAAAGATGGGCGCTGGGTGTATTATACCCTGGCAGGCGGCCCACGTGCTTCTGCGGTGGTAAAAGCAGCCCTTGTCTGGGTGGAAGAAAGCCTGGGGCGTGACCCGCAAGTTATAGAAGATGCAGCCCGTATAGAGGCTGTGCTGGAAGCAGAAAGAGCCTGTGGCCTTGATCCTTCAGATTCGGAGCAAAGCGCGCATTTCCATTCTCCTGAACTGCATATACACGACCTTGAAGTAACAGACCTTATGGATGAAGAAGGAGTATAGATCATGGTAAAGCGCTACCACATACGTAATTTATCTTGCAGCGGCTGCGCAGCGCAGATTGAAGCAGCCCTGGCAAATTTACCTGGCGTTATGTACGCCTCTATTAATCTGGCAGATAAGCGTTTGCGCATGGAAGGGGAAGAGGCTGCGATATGCGATATTACGGCCTTTAACCGCATTGCCGGCAGCATTGAGCCAGATGTGACGTTTGTTGCCATAGAAAACAATGCAGCCATTGAGCCTGACAAAAAGCCTGTTATCAGTGAGCAGATGCAGCTTGGCATTTCTGCTGTGCTTTTTGCCATAGGCCTTATTTTTGAAGAAACCTTTATGGCCACATTGGGCTTTTTGCCCACGCAGCTTATGTTCTTTGGCATTCCCTACCTTTTGTGCGGCACACCTGTGCTGCTGAAAGGCTTAAAATGCCTTATGAACAAAGACTTTTTTAATGAATTTACACTTATGGGTGTTGCTACCATTGCCGCCATTTTTCTGGGAGAATTGCCAGAAGCCGTGGGGGTTATGCTGTTTTACCGCATTGGAGAAGCCGTGCAGGAGCGTGCGGCTGGGCGTTCCCGCCGCTCAATTACAGCCCTTTTGGCGGCGCGACCTTCTGTTGCGCACGTCTTAGAAGGTTTGGCTGTAAAAGACGTTGATCCCTCACTTGTTTCCATAGGCACGCGCATACTGGTTAAGCCCGGTGAAAAAATCCCGCTGGACGGCACGGTGATAAGCGGTACTTCGCAGGTAGATACCTCCCCCCTTACAGGGGAGCCAGTGCCAGTTGCCGCAAACCCCGGTGCTAAAGTATTTGCAGGCACTTTAAATATAGCAGGTGCGCTTACCATACAGACCACCGCCCATTTTGAAGATTCCTCAGTTTCCCGCATTTTAGAGCTGGTGGAACGTGCCGCCGCTGCAAAGGCCCCTACAGAGCGCTTTATAACCCGCTTTGCGCGCGTGTATACGCCCATTGTGGTGGCACTGGCTGTGCTTATTGCCGTAGTACCACCCCTTGCCGGGCTTGGCGCTTTTCAGGAATGGGCGTACAGGGCGCTTGTGCTGCTTGTTATTTCCTGCCCCTGCGCACTGGTTATTTCCATACCTCTTGGGTACTTTGGCGGTATAGGCGCTGCTTCCCGCCGGGGTATTCTTATTAAGGGCGGCCAGGTGCTGGATGCATTGCGGGCTGTGAATACAGTAGCGATGGACAAAACCGGTACTCTGACACATGGCGTTTTTGAAGTAACCCAGCTTTACCCTTCTTATGGTGTAACAGAGGAAGAGCTGCTTCAAACAGCGGCCCTTGCAGAAAGCCGTTCTACCCACCCTATTGCGCGCTCTATTCTTAAGGCTTGTCCCAATGCGCCCACGCCTTCAAGCGCTTTTACAGTGGAAGAAATTTCTGGCAAAGGCCTGCTGGCTCAGGAAGGGGAAACCCGTATTTTAGCCGGTAATGCGGCGCTTTTGGAAGATTTTCATATTCTCTGCCCAAGCATAACAAGACCCGGCAGTGTGGTGTACCTTGCGCGCAACACTACATACTTAGGCGCCATTGTTGTTTCTGACCGCATACGCCCGGAAGCCGCAGACGTGCTTGCCAAACTGCGGGAAGAAGGTATTGCGCGTATAGCCATGCTGACAGGGGACAGGCCAGAAGCGGCCCAAGCCATTGCCACAGAATTGGATATGGATACCTGCCTGGCTGGCCTTTTACCAGAAGATAAAGCTACTGCCCTGTTGGAGCTTGGCCCCCCGGAACACACCCTTTTTGTTGGAGATGGCATTAACGATGCCCCCGTGCTTGCCACGGCAGGTGTTGGGGTGGCTATGGGCGGTCTGGGCTCAGAAGCGGCTATTGAAGTGGCAGACGCGGTTATTTTGGAAGACTCCCTTGCGCGTTTACCAGAATTGTTGCGCATTGCCAGAAAAACCCGCACTATTGTATGGCAGAACATTGTGCTGGCCCTTGCTGTGAAGTCTTTGTTCATGTGCCTGGGTGTTGTGGGGCTTTCCGGCCTTTGGGAAGCTGTTTTTGCAGATGTAGGGGTTGCCTTGCTTGCTGTGCTGAATGCCACACGCACCGCGCGTTAAATTTACCTTCATCCGCATAGCATAAAAGATAAAAAGGGGCGGCGTACTGGTTAGTACGCCGCCTTTTTGTTTATGGGAAAACTGTTTATACAGTTACTTATCTGTGAGTGGCACTAAGGATTGGTACACCACACTGTCATCCCCTTCTATCACTGTAACCCGTATAGAAGCGCCTTCCAAAGATGTTTCGTTTGTCACTTCAAGGGGCAGGGCAGGGTTGCTTGTAATGCGCTTTAAGCGGTTTATGCGGAAGCGCGTATCACCCTGGGGTGGCAAGGTATACATAGTGCCATCTGCCAGAATAAGGTCAAATGTAGTTTTGCCGGAAACCTGGGGTTGCATTTCTGTATTATACAGGTCAAAGGCAATGCGCAAACTGCGCATACCCACACGGCGGGCGCTAAGGTTTTCTACACGCACAAGGCCAGTGTTTACTTCCATACGCTCCCCGTCTTTTTCTGGCATGGGGAGATTCTCTAAGGGAATATCCGGGCCGGTGACTGCCGGTTCTTGTGGGGAGCCAGAAGTGGCTTGGGTTTCTGTAGCCGCAGGAGCTTGTCCATTAGTAACAGCCGGGGCTTGTGCAGAAGTGCCCTGAGGGGTGCCTGCGGTGCCCGCCTCATTACTTGCTGTATTTGCCGGAACAATGGCAGGGTCTGCTGGTGTTGTTGCGGCAGAAGCTGCGCCTGAAGCATCAGCAAGCACGCCAGATGAAGTATTAACTGAGGGCGCAGATGAACTGGCAGAAGGGGCAGGCGCTGGGGTGTAATCCTCTATAAGATTTTGGAGGGTACGGGGTTCATTTTCTGCCAAAAAGGTTTCCAGATTTGCAAGGCGGTGCAGCTCCATTTCGCTTTTTGCCAAATCTTCCATAAGCGTTTGGTTAGTTGATGCAAGCAGACTGTTTTTTTGCCAGTTTGTATAGCCAAACCAAATGGCAGCTCCAGCCACAAAAGGAAGCAACAGGAAAAAGACAAGCAGAGTATGGAGCAGGCGCGTACTTATACGGTAACGGCGTGTTTTCCCGTTGTCATGCATGACAAGAACTGTGTATTTACCGGGCTGTGCCATAAAAAACCTTTAGAGATTATGGGGTTGCTACCCATGACTCTGATACAATTTTCCAGCTTGTTCCATCTGGGTACAGGAAAAGTTCTTTGATGCCCTTGTCTTGGTAGCCACCCACATTTTTGTATACTTGGGTCATATCTACCCGCACACCGCGGTCAGAAAGGCGTACACGCGGTCCGTGCAGTTCCACTTTGGCAGGTTTACGGGTCTTCCAGGTGTCTTCTTTATGTTTTTGTATAGCGTCAAGCCCTTTACGACCTTCCTGGGTTGCATCGTTGCGGTAAAAGGCAAGGTAGGTTTCCAAATCTGCCTTTTCCCATGCCTGACGCCATTCTTCCACAAAAGCAGTAACAGAGGGGACCAGTGTTTCCAGATACGCACGTTCCATACCCAGGTCTTCGGGTATCCATTCCATGCCAACAATTTTCAATTCACCTTGTACTGGCTTCCAATACAGGCGGCGTGTGCCTTCTGTGGTAAGGTTGGGGGCGCGGTAATACTGGCTGAACCATGTTACCCAATAATCTGGACCCTCAAGCGCATGGACTTCCCCAAAAAGAATTTGTATCCACGGGAATGTATTAAAGAAATGCTCTTTTTGGCTTTTAAATGTGGCAAAATTTTCGCCTTGCGCTTTGGAGTAAGACTCTGGGTCATAAAAGGTGAAAAAATCAGAAGAACGTGCAGCCCAGGCTTTATTCCATGCAATGGTCTGGGAAATGAGGTAGTCTGCAAGGGTGCCGCCAGGGTTTGTGCCAGCGTCATTATAAGGGATAACAGGTATGGATGCATCACTAAGGGATGCCGGGTTATCTGTAAGAATTTCTACGCTTTGGGCCACAAGCACAGGTAGGCCGGGGGTCAGTTCGCGTCCCAAAACAGCAATATTATCCAAGTCTATGGCTATGCAACCACGGGTTGCCTGACCTTGTATAGGCTGGCCCTTGCTGTGTATCCATATACCGCCCCCTGTTTTCCCGTTGAGTATGTCAATAGGATTAGGGTAGTTAAGCGCGTGGGCTTCGCTGCCGTATTCATCAAAATCTAAGGGGCCGCGTATACGGCCTGTAACAAAATAGACGCCTTCCGGGGTACGCAAATCGCCCTCGGTTTGCTTGTCGCCTTCCAGTTGGCCATGTATGCTGGGGTAAATATTCTTTAAAGAAAGGGGGCTTTTCTTTTCTAAAAGATACAGTTTTTTTATCCCTTTATCTATTACAACAAGCGAGCCTGGCAAAGTGGGGGTATCTGCCAAATGTGCATTCCAGGCAAAGGCAGGTGCGCAGAACAGGGCGATAAGCAAAAGGCTCAGGCATATCGTGTGCGGAAAAGAAGGAGGGCCAAAACGCAAAGGATATGCCATAGTTTATGCCTTTTGTTTCCCAAATGCCAGCAGTTCTTTGCGGCAAAAAAGATGGCGAAGGGGATAGCCTGCTTCTGCAAGTTTTTCTGCCCCGCCTTCTTCCCTGTCCAGTACAGTGCAAACGGCCTTAATAACAAAACCGGCATCCCGCACACGCTCACACGCAGTAAGCAAGGAGCCGCCTGTTGTCACCACATCTTCCAGCATGGCAACAGGTGCGCCTTGGGGTAAATTAGCCAGGCCTTCAATATATTCATTTGTGCCGTGCCCCTTGGGGGTTTTGCGCACAATAAAGGCGGCCAATGGGCGGGAAGAAGAATAGGAAATCACGCTTGTGGCGCAAACCAGGGGGTCTGCTCCCAGGGTCATGCCGCCAACTGCAACAAGGGGGGCAATATCTGCAAGCAGCGCATTGAACAAATGCCCAATAAGCCATGCTCCTTCCGGGTGCAGGGCTGTCTGTTTGCCGTCAAAATAATATTCGCTTTTTTTGCCTGAAGTAAGGGTAAAATCCCCTTCTTTGTATGATTTTTCAAGCAAAAGACGCGCAAGACGTCTTTTCATTTCGTCTTCAGGCATGGGCAATGGGTAGGGCATAGACAGTTTCCTTAAAATCGCAAAATACAGGGAAGCCTCATGAGAGGCAACAACAGGGAATTGAAGAAAGCAACACGCGCCAACACATAGACGTATGGGGGAACAGAAAAAACAACTGCCTCATTTATCAAAAAATATTTCTATATCCAAGCTGACACGCGCATAATACCGCGCAATCCATTACCTTGCTTTTTTTGACATACCATAACACTTTGTTTTCGTCCAGCTTTTAAAGGGAGAGTTTAATGTTTTTCTTTAAATTTTCTAGAGAAAGTTAATTTGCATTAAAAACCCGTGCAAGTAGTGTTTCTTCATGCGCTTTGTAGCAGGCTGTGTCAAAAAGAGCAGCTAACGTTTCTGCAGAAAGGCACTGCGCAATATCTGCATTTTCTTGCACAAGCTCTGGGAAAAGACGGCCTGTTTCCCAGGCTGTCATAGCCAGAGACTGCACAAGTTCGTACGCTTTTTGGCGCTCAAAGCCTGTATCTAATAGCGCGGTAAGCACCTTTTGGGAGAAGAAAAGCCCGCAACTGCCCCACAGGTTTTTTTCTACATTCTGTGGCAGCACACGCAAATTTTTTACCAGTGCATTCAGGCGGTGCAGCATATAATCCATAAGGATAGTGGAATCTGGCATGATAATGCGCTCAACAGAAGAATGGCTTATATCCCGCTCGTGCCAGAGGGCCTGGTCTTCCATGCTGGCAAGGGCATTGCCCCTAAGCACGCGGGCAAGGCCAGAAAGGTTTTCTGCAGAAATGGGGTTCTTTTTATGCGGCATGGCAGAAGAGCCTTTTTGGCCTTTGCCAAAACCTTCTTCTACTTCACGCACTTCTGTACGCTGCAAATGCCTAAGTTCTACACAAAGGCGTTCTACACCGCCAGCCAGAAGGGCCAGTGAGGTGAAATAATGGGCGTATCTGTCCCTTTGGATAATTTGTGTGGCAAGGGTGTCTACCTGAAGACCCAGCAGTGCAAGGGCCCGTGCTTCTACATGCGGGGGCAAAATAGCGTTTGTGCCCACTGCGCCGGAAAGTTTGCCTGTTGCTATGCCGGTTACAGCCTCTGTAAAGCGCGCTTTATGGCGCGCAAATTCCGCGTAATAGCCTGCAAATTTCAGCCCGTAGGTGGTGGGTTCTGCGTGTATGCCATGCGTGCGGCCCATGCAGATAAGCCCCTTATGGGTAAGGGCAAAATCTTTAAGTGTGCCCAGAACCATGTCTATATCTGCCAGAATTTTCTGGCCGGCTTCATAAAGCAGCAGGGCATTGGCAGTATCCACAATATCGCTGGATGTGCAGCCAATATGGATATAGCGCGCTAAGGGGCCAATGCTTTCTTCAAGGCTTGTAAGAAATGCGATAACATCGTGCCGGGTGGTCTGCTCAATTTCTTCAATACGCGCTACCCGTATAACTCCATCTTGGGCAGCCAGTTTTTCTAAGCTGGCATATTCCTCTTGCGGGATGCGGCCTTCTTCCATCCAAGCCTTGCAAACAGCCATTTCCACGCGCAGCCATGCGGCATACTTGGCTTCTAAAGTCCAAAGAGCGGCCATTTCCGGGCGTGAATAGCGTTCTATCATACATCACCTTCAGGGAAACAAAATGGGGAGTGGCAGGGCGGAATTTGTGCTTTTAAGCTTACTGTTTGCAACATGTTGTAGCAGAATGCTTTTGCAATACGCTTTATTCAGTGCCTGCTGCTTTGGGCGCAGCTTTTTCTGCTGGCGCATTTGCCTTGGTTTCTGATTTAGCAGGTTCTGGTTTTGCGTCTGCTTTTGTTTCAGGCTTAGCTTCTGGTTTAGATGTTGGGGTTTGTTTTGCTTCCCCTTCACTTTTTGCCTCTGGGGCAGAAGATTCCCCTGCTGAAGCTGGGGTGGTTTCTGCTGTGTCCGCTTTTTCTGCAGGTGCAGATTCTTCCTTTTTATACCCATATTCCGTTACATACCAGCCATCGCCTTTAAGGGCAAAGGAGGTTTTAGAAACAATATGGGGGGAAGCTGTGGCGCACTTGGGGCAGGGCTTGTCGCTTTCATCCACACTGCGCAGCCATTCTTCAAACACAGTATGGCATTTGGGGCATTGGTATTCGTAAATTGGCATGGGAAAAACTTTAATAAAGCAGGTTAAAAGCAAAAAGAACTTGCCTGTAACCAGGCAAGTATAAAAAGCACAAAACCCAGACTATTTCTTGGCAGCCTTGGCTTCGCGGATACGGTCTTTAAGGCGTTCTTCCCGGCGCTTACGACGACGATCCAGCTCTTTCTTTCTTTCTATTTTCTTTTGGGCCATGGTAATTCTCCAGATTAAAATTTCTTTGGGACTATTACCCTCTTTCCTTTTGTTTGTCCAGTCTGGGAAAGATGGGGATTTTTTCAGGCTGCTGCCAGTTCCTGACGGCGGGTTTGCAAGGCAAAATACGTTTGCCCGTACGCCACAGTTTTATTGGGGGGTATGCCCCCCAACCAGACTGATGACAAACCCCCTTCGGGTGTTTGCGCCGCCCACCAGCTCCGTAGTCGCTGGGCGGAAAGGCACGGCATTCGGTTATTGCGCTGCTGTCTGTTTGCCTAAGTCGCCTTGCGACTAAGGCAAATGCTCATCTGCGATGAGCACCCTTCGGGCAGCTACGGCGCGGCAAAGCCGCCCCTATTCCCTCTGCCGGTCGCTTGTTGACTTTGTCA